>NZ_JBFTKU010000004.1:0-260124 GCF_056665975.1 Caulobacter sp. 05T431
GTGAACTGCGAGCCGTCCGAGTTGGCCAGGAAGGCCAGCTTCTGGGTCGAGCCGTCGGCGATCGACACGCCGTTGAACTTGGCGTTGGTGACAGCCTTGGTGATCTGGTCACGCAGGCTTTCGAAGTCCGACTTCAGGGCGTTGAACGACGCGGTGTTCAGCGAGGTGTCGGAAGCGGCCAGGGCCTTTTCCTTCATCTTGCCAAGCAGGTCGGTGATGGTGTCGCCGGCGGCCAGGGCCACGTCGATGGTCGACTGGCCGCGTTGCAGCGAGTCCTT
This sequence comes from Caulobacter sp. 05T431, assembly GCF_056665975.1. Taxonomy (NCBI): domain Bacteria; kingdom Pseudomonadati; phylum Pseudomonadota; class Alphaproteobacteria; order Caulobacterales; family Caulobacteraceae; genus Caulobacter; species Caulobacter sp. 05T431. The sequence continues at coordinate 279 of NZ_JBFTKU010000004.1, forward strand.
CACGGCGTTCAGCGAAGAGGAGGTGGCCGATTGGTTCTTGGCCATGGCCCAGATCGCGCCGTTGTCCTTGGCGGTCCCGACCTTCTTACCGGTGTTGATGCGTTGTTGCGTGACCTGAAGCTCCGAATTGGTGCTGTTCAGGTTTTGCAGGGCGATCATCGCACCGGCGTTCGTGTTGATGCTATTCAGCGGCATCGCGACAGTTCCTATTCAAGGGTTCCGACGTCATTTTGACTGCCGGGAGCATTTTGCTCGTTGAACTAGGAAGCAATGATCGGGCCAAAACTGCCCAGTAGGCAGAAATTTCCAACCACTTGAAATTGCAATGTTATAGTTTTGTTTACCGTGATTTTGATCGGCAATAATTGCCGAGCGACACATGGTCTCGGCAAAATCTGCCGGGCAATTTTTAGGTGGGCTTCGGACAATTCGACGAACGTCGGTCCTAAAAAAAGAAATGCCGGACGGTCCGTAGACCGTCCGGCTTTGATCGCTTCTTGGAGCCTAGTCGCCGATCACTTGAACAGCGAAAGGATCGACTGAGGCGTCTGGTTCGCGATCGAGAGGGCTTGAACCCCCAGTTGCTGCTTCGTCTGCAGCGACTGCAGCTTCGCGCTTTCCTTGGCCAGGTCCGCATCGACCAGGTTGCCGACACCCGCGTCCAGGCTGTCCTGCAGCTTACCCGTGAAGGTCAGGTGCATGTCCAGGCCCGTCGAGCTGGTGCCCAGGCTCGCCAGCTTGTTCGTCGCCGTGGTCATCGACTTGGTGATCGTGTCGATCATGGTCTTGGCCGCGGCGGCGGTCGTGAAGGTCGAGGTCGTGGTCAGACCCAGGCCCTTCAGCGAGAGAGTCTTGGCGCTCACCGTGTAGGCGACACCGTCCGAGTTGCTGAGGAACTGCAGCTTGGTGGTGGTGCCGTCGACGAGGCTGACGCCGTTGAACTTGGCGTTGGTGACAGCCTTGGTGATTTGGTCACGCAGCGAGGTGAAGTCCGAGACCAGGGCGTTGAACGAGGCGGTGTTCAGCGAGGTGTCGGAAGCGGCCAGGGCCTTTTCCTTCATMTTGCCGAGCAGGTCGGTGATGGTGTCGCCAGCGGCAAGGCCGACATCGATCGTCGATTGACCGCGTTGGAGGGAGTCCTTCACGGCGTTCAGCGATTGCGACGTCGCGCTTTGCATCTTGGCCATCGACCAGATCGCGCCGTTGTCCTTGGCGTTGGAGATCTTCTTGCCGGTGTTGATGCGTTGCTGAGTGTTTTGCAGCTCCGTGTTGGTGGAGTTCAGGTTTTGCAGCGCGATCATGGCGCCGGCATTGGTGTTGATCGAGTTCAGCATGGTGTGTCTCGCCATTTTGGGAGGATTGCCCCGGCGTTTTGCCGGTCGGGCGTTTTGCCCGCGGGAACCATCGCAAGCGGCGGGCCAGTCGGCGCCACACGGTGCAAGTCTTTAAATTGCTGTTTTGAAATGGCTTTTTCGAATACCACGTTCGCCGTGGCGCCGCCGATCGCCTGCAGAAACCGCCGGGCGGCAGCTTTTACCGGAAAGGTTTGCCGCCGGCGCCGCTAGCCCCTGCCCGCTCGCGGCGCATGGAAAAGGCGGGCGCCGAAACCGACGCCCGCCTCGCCATGACGGCTGAATTCAAGTTGGCCCGTCGGGCCGGGATCAGGCGCCGTCGGAACGGCCGGCCAGGCCCTGCATGATCATGCGGTTGATCTCGATCAGCGGCTCGAAATCCTCCTCCTTGCGCATGATGGCGCTGGAGTGGCGCCCGACCCACAGGCTGAGCGAGATGATGCTGGCCCGCAGCTGCACCGGCAGGGTGTTTTCCGGCAGGGCGCAGTCGGTCGCCAGGGCCGACCACACGCGCCGGTTCCAGTCGAGCGCGTCGATGCGCGTGGCGATGTCGTCCGCCGGCGCTTCGGACGCGGCCATGAGGGCGCGCGTCACCTGACCGAACAGACGGTATTCCATCTCGCGCGGATTTTCGGTCCGCGTCGCCGTCTGTTGATAGGCCCTAAGAGACATGCCCCAACCTCTGATCTTCGTACTCGATTAGCTTACGGCTCAGCATGAGCGCCTTGTAGTATTCCCGCGCCATCACGTGCTTGGAGATGGCGATGCAGTCGCCCAGCACGTCGGGATTGCGCACCACGCCCATGAATTCGGTCAGGCGGGTGGCGAATTCCTCGTACTGACGCTCGGCGCCGGCCTCGTCCAGGTACATCATCATGACCGGGAAATAGATCCGGCGCGCCGGCGTCGTGGCCTCGTCGGGCTGCATGATGTCCTTTTCACGCAGCACCGAGGCCTTGTTCTGGAGCACCAGCACGCCGCGACGGTCGCCGTTCTGGACGACCGCCCCGTTCAGCACGAATTTCTCGCCGGGTTTCAGCGACAGCTTCAATGGCACAAGGCCGCTCCCTCTTGCATTGCCGTGTCGCCCCATCCGCCGGAAGAGCGGTTCGGAGCAGAAGCTAGGCGGAGGCGGTTAACGTCCCCTTGCCAAGCCTGCGACCGGGAGACGCAGCTTAGGATACAATTAAACATACTGACCCAGAGGATGACTCTCTCCAACCGCCAAGGCCGCAATAGATGTCTCGCAGTCGCGACACCCAGATCTCGGCCGCCGCGCTGGCCGTCGCACAGGAATCCGTCGTTCAGCCCGTTAACCTTGGCTTCCAGACGGCCACCGGCGACGCCGCCTCGACCGAGGCCCTGGAGCGGCTGGATCGACAGGTCCACGAGGTGCGCAATCGGGAAGCCTCGCGGCTGCTGGAGCGCTCGGTCAGCGCCATGCACGGCGGCGACTTCGCCAAGGGCGAGAAGCTGGCGCTGAAGGCGCTGGAGTTCGACGACAAGCTGGGCGTGGCCTGGCACGTGCTGGGCATCGCCCGCGAGAAGATCGGCGACTTCGCCGGCTCGATGCACTGCTACGAGGCGGCGCTGAAGCTGCTGCCCAATCACGACGGCGTCGCCGGCGACCTGGGCCGCCTGGCCTTCCGCCTGAACATGCCGGAAATCGCCGTCAAGTTCTTCGCCCACTACGTCCAGGCCCGCCCCGGCGACCTGGAGGGCGTCAACAACCTGGCTTGCGCCCTGCGCGACCTCAATCGCTGCGAGGAGGCCATCGAKGTCCTGCGACCGGCCATCAACGCCAATCCCGAACAGCCGCTGCTGTGGAACACCCTGGGCACGATCCTGTGCAGCCAGGGCGACGGCAAGACGGCCCTGACCTTCTTCGACGAGACGCTGCGACTGGCCCCCAGCTTCGGCAAGGCCTACCACAACCGCGCCTACGCCAAGCTGGACCTGGGCGACGTCGAGGGCTCGCTGGCCGACTGCGACCAGGCGATCGCCTTCGCCGAATCCGCCGAGGACCTGGCGACGATGCAGTTCGGCCGCGCCACCACCCTGCTGGCCCTGGGCCGGGTCGGAGAAGGCTGGAGCGCCTACAAGGCCCGGCTGTCCAAGGACCTGACCGACGCCCCGCGCTTCACCATCGACGCCCCGCGCTGGAGCCCGGGCATGGACCTGGCCGGCAAGTCGCTGATGATCTGCGCCGAGCAGGGCCTGGGCGACGAGGTGATGTTCGCCAACATGCTGCCCGACCTGGTCGAGGCGCTGGGCCCCGACGGCAAGCTGACCCTGGCGGTCGAGCGCCGGCTGGTCCCGCTGTTCCAGCGCTCGTTCCCCAAGGCCGCCGTCTTCCCGCACAAGACCGTCGCCTACGAGGGCCGCGTCTATCGCGGCGCGCCGGAGATCGAGGACTGGAGCGGCATCGACTTCTGGGCCCCGATGGCCGACCTGCTCGAGGTGTTCCGTCCCAGCCTGGCCGCCTTCCCCCACCGTCCCAACTTCCTGACGGCCGATCCGGCCCGGGTCGCGCACTGGCGGCGGGTCCTGGACGAGAGCGCGCCCAAGGGCCCCAAGGTCGGCCTGCTGTGGAAGAGCCTGAAGCTGAACGGCGAACGGGCCCGGCAATTCTCGCCCTTCCTGCTGTGGCGGCCGATCCTCGAAGTCCCGGAGGTCACCTTCGTGAACCTGCAGTACGGCGACTGCAGCGAGGAGATCGCCCTGGCCAAGGCCGAGTTCGGCGTCGACATCTGGCAGCCGCCGGGCATCGACCTGAAGCAGGACCTCGACGACGTCGCCGCCCTGTGCTGCGCGATGGATATGATCGTCGGCTTCTCCAACGCCACCACCAACCTCGGCGGAGCCTGCGGCGCACCGATCTGGATGCTGACGGGCGCGGCGTCCTGGACCCGGCTGGGGGCCCAGACCTGGCCCTGGTACCCGCAGGCCCGTTGCTTCATCACGCCGGACTTCAACGACTGGAACCCAACCATGCAGGCGGTCGGCGCGGCCCTGCGCGAGCGCTTCCCGACCGCGTGACGGACAAGGCTTCGCCACGAGGCCACCGCATTTCAGCGGTAGACGAACACCGGCGTTGGGGCTTCATGTTCCCAACCTAACCTTGAGTACGCCCTTGCCGCTCGCCATCCTCCAAGCTCGCATGTCATCGACGCGGCTTCCMGGCAAGGTTTTGGCCGATCTGGCCGGCAAGCCGATGATCCTGAGGCAGATCGAGCGCCTGAAACGCGCCACGCGGCTGCAAAGGATCGTGGTGGCCACCTCCGACCAGGTCAGCGACGACCCGTTGGCCGTGTGCCTGATCGCCGCCGGCGTCGAGGTGTTCCGCGGATCGCTGGACGACGTGCTGGCCCGCTTCATCGGCGCGATCGACACCTTCGGACCGATCCGCACCGTGGTGCGCCTAACGGCCGATTGCCCCCTGGCCGATCCCGACCTGATCGACCAGACCCTGGCCCTGCACGAGCGCTCCGGCGCCGACTACACATCCAACACCCCGGCCCGGCGCAGCTTCCCCAAAGGCCTKGACGTCGAGGTGTTCGAATCCGTGGCCCTGAAGATCGCCGCCGACGAGACGACCGATCCTTACGACCACGAGCACGTCACGCCCTTCCTCTATCGCCACCCCAACCGCTTCAAGATCGAGGGCCTCGAGCAGGCCGCCGACGAGGGCGACGTGCGCTGGACGGTGGACCGGCCTGACGACCTGGACTTCGTCCGCGCGGTGTACGATGGACTCTACGCCGCCAATCCGACCTTCACGTCGGACGAGGTCCGGGCCTTCGTGCGAGGCCGACCGGACCTTGCGGCCCTGGGAGGAGATCGCCGCGTATGACCACTGGAGCCTCGGACGCCCCGTCCCACGCCGTCGTCCTGCGCGACGTGACCGAAGACGATCGTCAGAGGCTGCTGGACTGGCGCAACAGTCCCGAGGTCGCGGCCTACATGTACACCGACCACAAGATCGGCCAGGCCGAACACGACCGCTGGTTCGACGGCATGGCGAGCGACGCCCGCCGACGCTACTGGGTGATCGAGGTGGACGGCGAGCCGGTGGGCCTGGCCAACCTGGCCGATATCGACGCCAGGAACCGCCGCTGCGCCTGGGCCTACTACCTGGCCAGCCCGTCGGTGCGGGGGCTTGGCGTGGGGTCGTACATCGAGTTCTGGGTGATCGAATACGTCTTCGGCCCCCTGGGCTTCGACAAGCTGTGGTGCGAGGTGCTGCTGTCCAACGAAAGCGTCTGGAAGCTGCACGAGCGCTACGGCTTCCAGCGCGAGGCGCTGTTCCGCCATCACGTGATCAAGGACGGCGCGCCGGCCGACGTGGTCGGCCTGGGCCTGCTGGCCCAGGACTGGCCGGCCCGGCGCGAGGAGATGGCCCGGCGCCTCCTGGACAAGGGCTACGCCCTCCCCTTCGCCTAGCGCGACCGACGGAACAATCGTCACGGACGACGGGTTGAATCCGGGACAGCGGGGGCGTCGCCCTCGCCCTTCTGGTTTCAGGGAGCCCGCCATGCCCACCGACACCGACTATGACGACCAGGACGGCGCCGAGGTCCTGGACGAGACCAACCTGACAGAGGACGGCGACGACATCGCCAATTTCGACGAGCTGGACGACGTCTATGACGTCACCCAGGCCGACGGCGATGAAGACGAGGACGAAGAAGACACCGACTTCGACGACGAGGACGCCGACGAGATCGATGACGACCTGGAAGGCGAACGCGACGACGAGGGGCTGGACGTCGAGCGCGAACCGCTCAGCGCGATCGCCGGCGACGACGAGGATGTCGAAGACTCGATCTCGGACGACGACGACAGCGCCGCCGACTTCGAATCCACCGAACTGGCCGAGGACGACATCGAGTCGCTGGGCTACGCCAAGGAGAGCTGAGACGTTCAAGACGGCCGGACCGGCGTTGAAGCTGTATCCCCGCGCGCCTAGATTCATAAGGCGATAGGAGACCTGCCATGTCCGACGCCTCGCCCGAATCCGACCATGACGACCCGACGGAATATCTCGAGGACCAGCTGGAGGAAGGCCTGGAGGACAGCTTCCCGGCCAGCGACCCGCCGTCGGTGGCCCGCCGCCACCGCAAGCCGCCGCCCGAACTGCTGAAGCCGCGCGACGGAGCCTGACCACAAGCTGGCCCACAAGCTGGCTTGATCCGGCCGACCGTTGGTCTGTAGGTTAGTCCTGATTTGAACAACTGTTCGAGGCGGCTCACTGGAGCCGCCGTCAGGAAACCGTATGAGCTCGCGCTTCGAAGGCACCGCCGACTACGTCGCAACCGAAGACCTGAAGGTCGCCGTCAACGCCGCCGTGGCGCTGGAACGCCCGCTGCTGATCAAGGGTGAACCCGGCACCGGCAAGACCGTGCTGGCCTACGAAGTGGCCAAGGCGATGAACGCGCCGCTGCTGACCTGGCACATCAAGTCGACCACCAAGGCCCAGCAGGGTCTCTACGAGTACGACGCGGTGACCCGCCTGCGCGACAGCCAGCTGGGCGACGAGCGGGTCAAGGACGTCCGCAACTACATCAAGAAGGGCAAGCTGTGGGAGGCCTTCGAGGCCCCGGTCCGCCCGGTCCTGCTGATCGACGAGATCGACAAGGCCGACATCGAGTTCCCCAACGACCTGCTGCAGGAGTTGGATCGCAACGAGTTCTACGTCTACGAGACCGACGAGACGATCGCGGCCAAGGTCCGGCCGATCATCATCATCACCTCCAACAACGAGAAGGAGCTGCCGGACGCGTTCCTGCGCCGCTRCTTCTTCCACTACATCCGCTTCCCCGAGGAGGCGACGATGCAGGCCATCGTCGACGTGCACTTCCCGGGCATCAAGCAGAAGCTGGTCGCCGAGGCCCTGCGCATCTTCTACGACATGCGCAAGGTGCCGGGCCTGAAGAAGAAACCGTCGACGTCCGAGCTGCTGGACTGGCTGAAGCTGCTGCTGGTCGAGGACATCGACGAAAGCACCCTGCGCGAGAAGGATCCGACCAAGCTGATCCCGCCGCTGCACGGCGCCCTGCTGAAGAACGAGCAGGACGTCCACCTGTTCGAGCGCCTGGCCTTCCTGGCCCGCCGCGAGGGCTCGGGCGCGCGGCCCGGGCAGTAAGGGCCGTTACCGCGATTTCATTGGATTTCCGAGCGCCGCCGGACCACGTTCGCGTCGAACGGGAGATTCCTTTTATGCGACACCTGACGCTGCTGGCCGCCGCGAGCCTGGCCGCCCTTGCCTGCGCCTGCTCGCCCAAGGTCGAGGTCAGCCAGGGCGATCACAAGACGCCCGGCAAGCGCGCGCCGCTGCGGGTGATCAGCCGGCTGGACTGCCCCGACAAGCAGGGCGAACTGACCCGCGTCAGCGCCGCCGCCGACGGCCAGACCTGCGCCTATACCGGCCAGAACGCCGAGGTCACGCTGAGCCTGGTCGCGCTGAACGGCGGCGACGCCGAGGCCGCCTTGGCGCCGATCGAGACCGACCTGAAGGCCCTGATGCCGGCGGTCAAGTCGCCGCCCCCGCCGCCGCCCGGCGGCAAGGCCAAGGGCGACAGCGCCAAGATCAGCCTGCCCGGCATCAAGATCGACGCCCATGACAAGGGCGCCGACATCAAGATCGGCGGCCTGACGATCAACGCCAACGACGACACCGCCGAGGTCAAGGTCTCCAAGAACATCACGACCCGCGACGGCGACAGCACCAAGCGGGTGACCGAGCGGACCAGCGGCGGCAATTCCAACGTCAGCGTCCAGTCCACCAACGAGGACGAGGGCGACACCGAGATCCACGCCACCAACGAGGGCGCCCAGATTCGCCAGCGGCGGGGCGGCGACGGCGTGCGCGCCACCCTGATCCTGGCCAGCGACAAGGCCGTCAGCGGCTACCGCGTCGTCGGCTACGAGGCCCGCGGCCCCAAGGGCGGCCCGCTGGCCGTGGCCGTGGTCAAGGCCAAGGGCCGCGACGGCAGCGACCACGACATCTTCGAGGACATGAAGACCCTGGTCCGCCACAACGTCGGCGGTTAGACCGGCGTCACCTCCATCACCTTGTAGGTCAGGGCCCGGCCGTCGTCGTCGGTGACGGTGACGTATTCGCCCAGGGCGAAGCGGTGCTGGCCCAGCCGGTGGACGGGCTCGTCGTCCAGGTCCTCGCCCTCGTCATAGTCGAAAAACCAGCGCTCGCCCCGACGGTTCAGGCGGCCGTCGGCGGCGTCCTCGTCGGGGGCGAAGCGGCGGACCACGCACTCGTCCTTGGCCTTGGCGTAGGCGGCGGCGTCGAGGTGGCCGTCCTCGGTCAGGGGCGCGGTCAGGGCGTAACCGCGGTGGTCGTCGCCTCCCGCGAACTCGGTGCCGGGATTGCGGGCCAGGCGCATGACGATGCGTGACAGGGACATTGACCGTCCTCCTTCTTCTTTCAAAAAACGCTAGTGCGACAGGAACAGCGAAGGGCCGTCGCTGTTCAGCAGGCTCCGGGTGGTGCCGCCGAAGATGAACTCCTGCAGGCGCGGATGGCCGAAGGCCCCCGCCACCAGGAAGTCGGCGCCGACGTCCTTGGCCGCGCCCAGCAGCAGGGCCGAGGCGTCGCCGCCCGTCCCCTCCACCGTCTTGGGCTCGGCCTTGACGCCCCGGGCCGACAGGAACGCGACCAGGCGTTCCAGCTCGAAATTGCGCGACGAGGCGCCCGGCGCCCCGGCCACCACCACCTTGCCGGCCTTCTGCAGCAACGGCAGCGAAGTTCGCATGGCCCGGCTGGCCTCCTTGCCGCCGTCCCAGGCCACCAGCACCGTGCCGCCGACCTTCAGGCCCGGCCGCGCCACGACGACGGGACGCTGCTCGTCGGCGATCATCTGCTGGAACGATTCCGCCAGCGGCCCCTTGCCGCGCGCCGCCGCGCTGTCGAACACGATCACGTCCGACAGCCGGCCCTCCATGGCCAGGCCCGCCCACACCGGCGATTCCAGGCTGATCGCCGTGGCCCGGGCGTAGCCCAGCTCGGCCACCAGCTTGTCGACGGCGTGGTGGCCCTCGACGGCGGCCTCCTTCAGGCTCTCCAGCGCCGTGACCTGCACGCCGCCCATGAACCCCTCGCCCATCCAGGGCATCAGGTCGGCCATGTCGGCCGGGGCGTGGACGCAGGCCAGCTCGGCGTCGAAACCCGCGGCCAGGGTCTTGGCCGCTTCCAGGACGCCTCGGTCGGCGGGGGTCCCCGCCAGCGGCGCCATGATTCTCGCCCAGCTCATGATCGATCTCCCGGGTCAGACGCTTCCTAACGGCGACGGCATTTCCACAGGCAACCGGCCGCCGCTCATTGATCTTTGTCAAACGATGGGCCAGTCCAGACTGTGTAAGGCCTGCACCTTCACCGTAAGGAACGATCTCGTGGCCAAAGGGCTGCATAAAACTCCGCCCCGGGCGTGGCAGCGCATGCTGTCGGGCCGCAGGCTCGACCTGCTGGATCCCTCGCCGATGGACATCGAGATCGAGGACATCGCCCACGGCCTGGCCAGGGTGGCGCGCTGGAACGGCCAGACCACCGGCGAGCACGGCTTCTCGGTGGCCCAGCACAGCGTGGTGGTCGAGGAGATCGCCGCCCACATCAAGCCCGACCTCGAGCCGAAATGGCGCCTGGCCGCTCTGCTGCACGACGCCAGCGAATACGTGATCGGCGACATGATCAGCCCGTTCAAGGCGGCGCTGGGCGTCAGCTACAAGGACTTCGAGGCCCGGCTGGAGGACGCCATACACATCCGCTTCGGCCTGCCGCCCAAGGTGCCGGCCGCGATCAAGAAGCTGATCAAGCAGGCCGACCGGGCCTGCGCCTTCTTCGAGGCCACCCAGCTGGCCGGGTTCGAGCACGCCGAGTCCCTGGCGATCTTCGGTCCGCCCCCGGCCGGCTACGACCTGAAGATCCTGCCCCTGCCGCCGTTCGAGGCCCAGGCCCGCTACGTTCAGCGCTTCCATGTGCTGTCCCGCGCCGCCGGCTTCGAAAGCGCGCCGGGCATGGCGTTCGAGACCGAATGACCAGCGGGKCCGGCCCCACCTCGGTCGTCATCGGCCTGTCGGCGGTGGTGGTGGCCATCCGCGACGGCGAGGCCGTGGTCCTGACCGTGCGGCCGCACGACGCCGTCACCGACGTGGCCAGCCCCCTGCCCGGCCTGCCGTTCGGCCCGTTCGACCCGGCCGGCCACCGCACCTTCGAACTGGGCCTGCGGGCCTTCGTCACCGAGCAGACCCGGTTCCAGCTGGGCTATGTCGAACAACTCTACACCTTCGGCGACGAGGGCCGCGACGCGCCGCGCGCCGAGATGGGGGCCGGGGCGGCCCGGATCGTCTCGGTCGGCTATCTGGGCCTGACCCCCACGGCGGTCGAGACCCAGGTTCCCGACACCGCCTGGGCGCCCTGGTCGGCCTTCTTCCCGTGGGAGGACTGGCGCCACGGCCGTCCCGCCTTGCTGGACGAGGCCATCGCCCCCGCCCTGCGCCGCTGGGCCGGCGAGGACGCCGGCAAGTGGTCCCGCGCCCGCCTGGCCTTCGCCCTGGACGGCGCGCCCTGGAACGAGGAGCGCGTCCTGGAGCGCTACGAGCTGCTCTACGAGGCGGGCCTGGCCCCCGAGGCCGCCCGCGACCGGGCCCGGGCCGAGGGCCACGACCCGGCCGAGCCGGCCGCCCTGTCGGCCGCCCTGGGCGAGCCGATGATCTCGGATCACCGCCGCATCCTGGCCACCGGCCTGTCGCGCATCCGGGGCAAGATCAAGTACCGCCCGGTGGTCTTCGAGCTGATGCCCGCCGAGTTCACCCTGTCGGCCCTGCAGCGCACGGTCGAGGCCATCGCCGGGGTGCCGCTGCACAAGCAGAACTTCCGCCGCGTGGTCGAGCGCGAGGACCTGGTCGAGGGCCTGGGCCGCCAGGACGCCGACACCGGCGGCCGCCCGGCTGAGCTGTTCCGTTTCCGGAGGGAGATCCTCTCGGCGCGGCCGGCCATGGGGCTGAGCCTGCCGCTGCTGCGGGACTGATCGACACTTGCCCCCTACGGACCGCTTCGTGGTCGTCTTCCCCCACAGGGGGAAGATGGCCCGCGTTTTCGGCCTCCGCCCCCTGTGGGGGCGGACAGGCGGCGAAGCCGCCAGGTGGGGGCAAGTGTTCACCGGCGCAGTCTGACCAAACTTGCACCCGGCCGCTTCACGGCTAGGCTGCACGCCAAGATGGCAGCCCTGACCAGACCCCAACTCATCGCCGGCGGCGCGGCCGTGCTCGTCCTGGCCGGACTGGGCGCGGGCCTGACCGCCTACGTCCTGCGCGACACCCAGGCCGAGGCCGTCGATCATCGCGCCGACGACGTCGAGGCGATCGCGGGCGCCCGGATCGCCGTCGCCGACCGTTTCCCGGAGGCCCAGGGCGTCGACTTCGGCAAACTGTTCGTCCATTGGGACGGCGAAATCCCCTCCGTCTGCGGCGAGGTCGACATCGTCCAGGAGCAGGACGGCTTCGACGGCCCCGAGCGCTTCGTCTGGTCGCAAGGCGACCTGAAGCTGGAAGAGACCGACGGCAGCGACGCCCTGGACCAGTCGTGGAGCGACCTCTGCGTCTGAGGCGCGTCTCGGCCGCCTCACACGGCGAGCCGCTGAAGTTCGGGGAGGGCTGCGGAGCGCCGGGCCGGGCCCGGAAGCTTTTGAAGAAATACCGTTTCGACCAGGACCGACGCTCCGCGCGACCGTTATCCAGGAGCGTCCGGCGTCCGGCCCTGTTCGGACCTCGCCGGTCTAAAGCCCCCGACGGGCGGGCCGGGCCCACGAAGCCCGGTCCCGGAACGCGCGGGTCACCCCGCGCCTGTCGCCCCGCCGACCCTCATCCAACGCCGTATCTGTGGACCACGCCCGGCCGGCACCAGATGGATGAGGTCGCGGCCCCTCTCGGAACCGCCGCCGACGAGCGCTTCCCGCTCGACCGCCCCCCAAGGCCGCGAAGGTCGCAGGCCTTAGCGCCCTCCCCATCGCCTCGAGGTGGCCTGATTATGCGCCGGCGTGAAAGGGGGAGGATAAGTGATTTCGGAGCGTTGTTTTTGTTCAGGAAACACGCCGGGAGAGAGGGGGATAATTTTCCTGACTCTTTTGATCCCTCTCTCTTAGAGAGAGGGAGGGGCCCGCCGCGAAGCGGTAGGAGGGTGAGTGGTTACAATCTCTCAGGACAAAGCTCAGACGAAGACGCCGTATGTCCGGCCGCCACAGTGGAAGTCCGGATCATTTCGAAGAGCACGACGGCTCTGAATTTGCCTGCCGGCGGTGAAACCACTCACCCTCCCACCGCCTGTCGGCGGTGGGCCCCTCCGTCTCTCAAAGAGAGAGGGGTTTCAGCGCGTCCGCCACCACCTCCTCCAGCACGCCGACATCGACGTCCTTCACCGACCTGAAGCTGATGCAGTACCCCGTGACCTTGGCCTTGCCGAGCCGCGCCCCACAGGTCTTCGACAGGTAGGTCTTGTCCTCGAGACCCATGACGTAGAGCGACAGGCCGGAGGTATTTGCGCTGAGGCCGATCTTGTAGAACGCCCGCGTCTCCCCGTTGGCGTAGTGGAGCGTCTGCGCCCCGTATCCGATGTTCGGGTTGGAGACGACCTTGCCCTCGGCGTTCCGGCCGTCCAGGAACCACAGCTCGGCGTCGGGTGAAATCGCCTGGATGCGCCGGTCCAGGTCGCGCAATTCGTCGCGCTTGGCCGGAGACAGGCCGTCGATATAGCCGTCGATCTGTTCGCGCACGCCCATGCGAAGACCTCCATCTGTAGCTTCGCCAACGCCATGGCCCGGACCCGGTAGGCCGGCCGTTCGTCTGGAAGACGATCGAACCTGTCCGGAACCGACACGGGCCGCCGACTTTCCTCGTCCTTCGACCGCCTGCCGGACTCGCCTTCGTGGACAAGGTTTCACGTGCGTAGCTTGAGCAGACTTGTCACTGTGGCCGCGCCGGGCCGACACGCCTGACGTCAGGGACCGGCGGGGGGCCGTCATGATCTATGCCAAGGCCGCGGCCTATCTCATCGGATGGGTGACGCTGGCCGTCGTCCTGATTCGAGTCATCGTCGGCCCGCTCTGGGGCTCGGCCACCGACATCGGCCTGATCGCCGCGCCCCTCGCCTTCGCGATCGGCGTCGTCGGTCTCGGCAAGCTGGCGTCGATCATGCTCAAAGACCTGCACAAGACACGCGAACCGACCAACGAGGATATCGGGGAATGACTGAAGACTTCCAGACCAAGGCCGCCAAGGCCCGCGCCAAGGCCAAGGCGGCCGGCCGGAACTTCGCCGTCGGCGGGGTCAGCCTGCTGGTCCTGGTGGTGGGCTCGTGCAGCGTGATCTCGCACAGCACCACGGTCGAGCCCGGCAACGCCGGGGTGAAGATCAAGACCCTCGGGTCCGGCGCCGGCGTCTCGCCCGAGCCCCTGCCCGCGCGCTGGTACTTCCGCGGCATCGGCGAACGGATCATCCAGTATCCGGTGATCCAGCGCACCTACAGCTACACCCGCGAGAAGGACGAGCGCGGCAACGAGAACGAGGAGATCACCTTCTCCGACAACACCGGCCTGCCCATGACGGCCGACGTCTCGGTGACCCTGCAGGTGAACCCCGCCTCGGCGCCCAACCTGTACCAGACCTATCGCCTGTCGTTCGACCAGCTGCTGGACGGCCCGATCCGAAACGACGTGCGTTCGGCCGTCGCGGCCGAGGCCGAGAAGGTCGGCGTCGAGACTCTCTACAGCGGCGGCCGCCAGGCGGTGATGCAGCGCGCCTTCGCCCGGGTGTCGGGCAAGTGGGCCCGTCACGGCGTCACGGTCTCGCAGATGGATTGGATCGGCTCGATCCGTTATCCGGACGCCATCATCCAGCAGATGCAGAACAAGACCCAGCTGGAGCAGGAAGCCCTGGCGGCCAAGGCGCTGGAGGCCAAGGAGACCGCCCTGGCCAACGCCGCCATCGCCAAGGCGCGCGGCGAGGCCGAATCCATCCGCATCAAGGGCGAGGCCCTCCGCGCCAATCCGCAGGTCCTGCAGCAGCAGGCCATCGAGAAGTGGAACGGCGAACTGCCCAAGGTGACCGGCGGCTCGACGCCGTTCGTCAAGATCGACTAGGCAAACGGCCCGGGCGCGGCTCGCCGAGCGCGCCCGGCGTCGCCGCCTATTCCGCCGCCTGCGTCTCCGGCGTCGCCTTGCCGTCCCGCTCCAGCCGCGCCCGCCACTTGGCCTTCAGGGTGTGGGACGTGTCGCGCGAGCCGTCATGGCTCCAGCCCGGCGGGCCGAAGACATAGCCCAGGGCGTGGCGCGGGTGGGCGACGACGTCCTTGGCGATGCCGATGAACTCGTGGAAGACGTTGGTCAGCAGGTTGAAGCTGGCCAGGTTCTTGACCGTGCCGTAGCGGCACGCTTCCTCGTCCGACTCCGGGATGAAGGTGCCGAACATCCGGTCCCAGATGATCAGGATGCCGGCGTAGTTGGCGTCCAGATAGCGGGCGTTGCGGGCGTGGTGCACCCGGTGGTGCGAGGGCGTGTTGAACACCGCCTCGAACCAGCGCGGCATGCGCTTGATCGCCTCGGTGTGGATCCAGAACTGGTAGATCAGGCTGATCCCCTTCTGGATGGCCACCATGGCCGGCGGGAAGCCCAGGAACGACAGCGGCAGCCACAGCAACCACGTGCCGACCACCCCGCCCGTCCAGGTCTGCCGCAGGGCGGTCGACAGGTTGTAGTGGGTGGAGGTGTGGTGGTTGACGTGGCTGGCCCACCAGAACCGCCGCTCGTGGGCGATGCGGTGGAACCAGTAGTAGGTCAGGTCCTCGGCGAAGAAGAGGATCACCCAGGCCCAGACGGCGGTCATCGGGATCGTGAAGATGCGGTGCTGGTACACCCACACCGTGGCGGCGAAGATCGCCCCGCCCAGGATCGCGCCGGCGACGCTGCTGCCCAGGCCCATGGTCAGGGACATGGCGGTGTCCTTGGCCTCGTAGCGGGCGTCGGCCTTGCCCAGCCGGGCCAGGACGATCTCGAGGATGACGGCCAGCACGAAGAACGGAATGGCCATCTGCACGGGGTCGAAGGTCTTCATGCGAATTCCCGCGGCGGCCAGACGCCGTCCTTCAGGGCCAGGCGCGGGGCGCCGTCGGCGGTCTTGAGGCGGAGGAAACCCTTGTCGGCCTTGGCGGCCAGGGCGGCGCTCCAGGCCAGGTCGCGGGCCACGTAGCCGTCGCCCTTGCGCCAGGCGACCAAGGCCCGCTCGCCCGACCGCGCCACCAGGCCCGCGCCGTCGGCGGCGATCCACAGGGCGTCGACGCGGTCGTCGGGGAACTCCACGCCCAGCAGAGCGCGGGCCCCCTCGGCGTCCAGCGGCGGGGTCGGACGCGGAATCCGCGCCCAGGCCGCGATGGCGACCAGCAGGCTGACGGCCACGGCCGAGCCCACCAATTGAATCAACAGCGCCTTGTCCAAGCGACGCTTCCTCCCGAAACTTGACGCCAGCGTCACGCTTCACGGCGCGGGCGTCAAGCCGGCTCCGCCGAGGCATGGCGACGCGCGTCGGTCGAAAAGCGCCTTTACGGTGGGGCTTGCGCCGCCCTACGGTACCGCCAGGGTTGTTCAGTGCTCGCGAAGCCGATCTTTTGGGGGAAATCGATGTCCTTGATGTTTGAGCCATTGMGCCGCTACGCCGATTTCGAAGGGCGCTCGCGACGGACGGAGTATTGGCTCTTCTTCCTGTTCCATATCCTGGCCGCCCTGGTCTTCACCATCGTCACCGTGTCGTTGGTGGTCGCGGGCGCGGAGGCGAGCAAGGGCCAGGGCCAGAGTGGACCCGGCGTCGCCTTCGTCGTCTGGATCCTGGTCGCCATGGCGGGCGCGCTGGCCCTGATCGTCCCGACCCTGGCTGTCCACGTCCGCCGACTGCACGACATCGACCAGTCGGGCTGGATGGTGCTGCTGGGCCTGATCCCCGGCGTGGGCGGGATCATCCTGCTGGTCTTCCACCTGATGGACGGCACGCCCGGCCCCAACCGCTACGGCGAGGACCCCAAGGGCCGCCAGCCCTACGGCGGCGGACCGACCGTGCATCACCATCACTACGCGCCCGGCGCGGAGCCGCCCACGGCCTGATTGAGGACCGGCTCGGAATCAGAACGCGCGCCCCGGGCTCGAGGCGCGCGTTCTTCGTTTCGGGGGGCCTGGATCCTAGAACTTCCGGGCGTAGCCCACCGAGACCACGTTGGCGTCGGCCGCGTCGTCGTCGCGGTACTGCTGACGGGTGTAGTCGACGCGGACGCCGTTCTTGTCGTCGAACTTGTACTGGGCGCCGACGCCGTAGTTGACGCTGTCGGCGTCGAACTTGTTCTCGACCCCGGCCACGGTCTGCTTGAACTGGCTGTTGCCGTAGCCKACGCGGCCGATCAGGTCGATGTTCGGGGTCACCGGCAGGAAGCCCACGCCGTAGACCGCGGCCTGGTGGGTCTGCTCGAGCTTGGAGCGGACGCCGGCCTGGTCGATATTGTCGTCCTTCACGCCGCCGGACAGTTCGCCCTCGACGCCGAAGTGCGGGGTCAGCTTGGCGCCCAGGCGGCCTTGGACGGCGCCGGTGTCGGCGCCTTCGGCGCGGGACCCGGCATAGCCTAGCGTACCGTAGACGCCGGTGTCCTGGGCTTGCGCCAGGCCAGGCGCCGAAGCGAGCGAGATCGCGACCACGGGAGCGGCCAGCACGGCCGCCGACATGAGAGTCTTCATTGTTGTACTCCTTGGTACTGGCGAGGCTGGGGGAGCGCCTCGACGGTCCTGGGATAGCCTTGCCATTGGGCCGCCTTTGGACCCTGGCGAGCCCGTTTGGGGCCATTGCGTGTCGATCGCGACACGTCCGTGGCGATTGTGGCGGCGCGGAATCGTTCCCCTCCCCGACCCGAAAGCGGCAAGGTGTTGCCCTCCTGCCGCGCGGGGAAACGTGACGGCTGCGCCAAGCGTGCTATTGATCGGGCAAGAACCGAAAGGCGCGCCCCCCTTAATCTTGGAGGAGGCTCGCCAACGTCACCGGGATCKCCGCCTTGCCTAAAGCCGTCATCGTCGCCACGGGGCTGTACACCCCGCCGTTCAGCGTTTCGAACACCGAGTTGGTCGAGACCTTCAACACCTATGTCGAGCGCTTCAACGCCGCCAACGCCGAGGCCATCGCCGCCGGCGAGGTCACGGCCCTGCTGCCCTCCTCGCCCGAGTTCATCGAGAAGGCCTCGGGCATCAAGTCGCGCTTCGTGATGGACAAGACCGGGATCGTCGATCCCGAGGTCATGCGCCCGATCCTGCCCGAGCGCCCGAACGAAGAGATCTCGATCCTGGCCGAGATGGCCGTCGAGGCCGCCAAGCAGGCCATCGCCCGCTGGGGCAAGCCGGCCTCGGAGATCGGCGCGGTGATCTGCGCCGCCTCGAACATGCAGCGCGCCTACCCCGCCATGGCCATCGAGGTGCAGCAGGCCCTGGGCATCGAGGGCTTCGCCTTCGACATGAACGTCGCCTGCTCGTCGGCCACCTTCGGCATCAAGACCGCGGCCGACTTCATCGCCACGGGCAGCGCCAAGGCCGTGCTGATGGTCAATCCCGAGATCTGCTCGGGCCACCTGAACTTCACCGACCGCGACAGCCACTTCATCTTCGGCGACGTGGCCACGGCCGTGATCCTGGAAGAGGAAAGCCAGGCGACCGGCGGCTGGGAGATCCTGGGCACGCGGCTGAAGACGGTGTTCTCCAACAACATCCGCAACAACTTCGGCTTCCTGAACCGCGCGGCCCCGGAAGGCATCGGCGCCAAGGACAAGCTGTTCGTGCAGGAAGGCCGCAAGGTGTTCCGCGAGGTGGTGCCGATGGTCAGCGAGATGATCGTCGAGCACGCCGGCGACATCGGCGTGGAGCCGACGGGGCTGAAGCGCCTCTGGCTGCATCAGGCCAACATCAACATGAACGAGATGATCGGCCGCAAGGTGCTGGGCCGCGATCCCGCCCCCGGCGAGAACGTGATCATCCTGGACACCTACGCCAACACCAGCTCGGCCGGCTCGATCATCGCCTTCCACACCGCCAACGACGACTTCAAGCCCGGCGACACCGGCCTGATCTGCAGCTTCGGCGCGGGCTATTCGGCCGGCACGGTGTTCGTCCGCAAGCGGTAGCGGCTGG
Organism: Caulobacter sp. 05T431; assembly: GCF_056665975.1. Lineage (NCBI taxonomy): Bacteria > Pseudomonadati > Pseudomonadota > Alphaproteobacteria > Caulobacterales > Caulobacteraceae > Caulobacter > Caulobacter sp. 05T431. Next base: position 18,841 of record NZ_JBFTKU010000004.1, read on the forward strand.
GGACACGCACAAGTGCATGTCCCCGACCCTATTTCGCCTAGTCCGCCTTCGGATGCGCCGCCTTCCAGTCCATCGCCCGGCGGATGCGGTTACCCACGGCCGGGTGGTCGTAGAACAGCACCTCCTCCAGCCGGCTGGGCGTGGCCGCGCGATATTCGATAGTCTTGACCAGGGCCTTGGACAGGCCGTCCGGCTCGTTGAAATGCTCCAGGCTGTAGTGGTCGGCGTCGCTTTCGGCGATGCGGACCAGGCTGTTGGTCAGTGGCGTGCCCAGCAGCGACAGCACCGCCAGGATCACGCTCAGCACCGGCAGGCCGGCGGGATCGGCCAGGCCCTTGATCGTGTCGCCGCCCAACAGGGCGCAGACCGGCGCGAACAGCCGGTCGACCAGGAAGAACGACACGATGGCCAGCAGGCTCATCACCCCGGCGATCCACAGCGAGTGGTAGTGGGCGTAGTGGCCCATCTCGTGGCCGACGACGCCGCGCACCTCAGCCAGGTCCGCGCCCTGCTTGAACATCGTGTCGCTCATCGCCACCCGCGCCGAGCCGAACAGGCCCGAGACGTTGGCGGTGTAGGCGTTGGACTGCTTGGAGCCGTTGTAGACGAAGATCTTGTCGGCCGGGATGCCGTTGGCCTTGGCCATGGCCACCACCTGATCGCGCACGGGGCCGGCCGGCGCGGGCGTGTAGTGGTTGAAGATCGGCTCGATATAGATCGGCGACAGCACCATCAGGACGGTGATGAACACCGCGGTCAGCCCGCCGCTCCACAGCCACCAGGTGCGCGGCGCCTTGCGGATCAGGGCGTAAAGCGCCGTCAGGAACAGGCCGAAGGCCACGGCGCTGATCAGCAGGCTGATGGCGCTCTCGCCCAGCCAGCCGCTGAAGGCCTGGCTGGTCAGGCCGTACTGCTTCTGCCGCCACCAGCCGGCATAGGCCGACCACGGCAGGCTCAGGACGCCGTCGATCAGCAGGTAGACGACGCCGACCGCCAGGCTGACCAGCACCGGTCGCGGCTTGCGCCGCTCCATCCCGCGCCGCAGGCCGACCAGCACGCCGCTGCGCACGATCAGGAACGACACCAGCACCGAGACCAGGAAGCCCCACAACAGCAGCCAGTGGCCGCCCTGGGTGTAGGCCGTGGCCTTGGCGTGGGCCTCGGGCGGCAGTTGCGCCAGATAGGCCGCGGTCGCCGCGGCCGGGTCGAACAGAACCATGGAATCCCCCGATGGGTTACGCAGCCTCGCAGGAAGCCAGACCGGGGACCCGTCGTCAGGTTAAATCTCGGTCAGGTTGGGTCGCGCACGCTCCCGGCGACGCTTGCCTCTGGCGGCGGCTCGCGGGGCGTATAGAAATGCGCCCCTGACTTTTGTCTTTCGAGGCTTCGCATGCGATTCCCCGCTCGTCGTGAACTCCTGACCGCCCTGGGCGTGGGCGCCGTCGCGCTCGGCCTGGGCGCCCTGGCCGCCTGCGGGGGCAAGACCGGCGACGTGGCCGAGACGGGCCTCAAGCGCGTCGAATCGACCAAGGTCCTGCGCGTCGGCCTGGAAGGCACCTATCCGCCGTTCAACTTCCAGGACAAGGACGGCCAGCTGGCCGGGTTCGAGGTCGACTTCGCCAAGGCCCTGGCCGCCCAGATGGGCGTCAAGGCCGAGTTCCACCCCTCGCCGTTCGCCGGCCTGCTGGGCGCGCTGGAATCCAAGCGCATCGACGTGGTGATCAACCAGATCACCATCACCCCCGAGCGCGCGGCCAAGTACGACTTCTCGCGGCCCTACACCGTGTCGGGCATCCAGATCATCGTCCGCAAGGGCCAGACCGGCATCGCCGCCCCAGCCGACCTGGCCGGCAAGAAGGTGGGCGTGGGACTGGGCACCAACTACGAGAGCTGGCTGCGCAAGAACGCCCCCAAGGCCATTGTCCGCACCTATGACGACGACCCCACCAAGTACCAGGACCTGAAGGCCGGCCGGATCGACGCCGTGCTCAACGACCGGCTGGTGGCCGCCGACTTCGTCAAGACCACGCCGGACTTCGAGGCCTCGGGCCCGCCGTTCGCCAGCCAGGGCATGGGCGTGGCCATGCTGCGCGATCCCGCCCTGAAGGTGACGATCGATCAGGCCATCGACGCCCTGCGCGCCAACGGCCAGCTGGCCGCCATCTCGACCAAGTGGTTCGGGCAGGACGTGACGAAGTGATATCCCGCGCTAGGATCGGGGTCATGTCCCTCTCCGTGTCCCCGGCCGTCGGCCGATGAACCCCGCCCTCGATCTCGTCGCCCAGTCCGCCCCGCTGCTGCTGAAGGGCGCGGTCTACACCGTGCTGCTCAGCGTGATCGGCATGGGGGTGGGCCTGGTCATCGGCTTCGGCCTGGCCCTGATGCGGCTGTCGCGCAGCCCGCTGCTGCGCTGGCCAGCGGCGGTCTATGTCTCGGCGATCCGGGGCACGCCGCTGCTGGTCCAGCTGTTCCTGATCTATTACGGCCTGCCGCAGCTGGGGATCGAGCTGCCGCCGCTGCTGGCCGCCGGGATCGGCTTCTCGATCAATATCGGCGCCTATGCCGGCGAGATCCTGCGCAGCGCCATCGCCGCCGTCGACAAGGGCCAGTGGGAGGCCGCCAGCGTGCTGGGCATGAGCCGCGGCCAGACCCTGCGCCGGGTGATCCTGCCCCAGGCCGCCCGCACCGCCGTCGCGCCCCTGTCCAACAGCTTCATCAGCCTGGTCAAGGACACCTCCCTGGCCGCCACCATCCAGGTGCCCGAGCTGTTCCGCCAGGCCCAGCTGATCACCGCCCGCACCTACGAGATCTTCGCCATGTATCTGGCGGCCGCCGCAATCTACTGGGTCCTGTCCAGCCTGCTGGCCCTGGGCCAGACCCGCCTGGAACGCCGCGCGGAGGGCCGCAGATGAGCGCGATCGACGCTAAGGGCCTGATCAAGCGCTTCGGCGCGACCACCGTCGTCAACGGCGTGGACCTGACGGTGACGCCCGGCGAGACCGTCGCGGTCATCGGCCCCAGCGGCTCGGGCAAGAGCACSCTGCTGCGCTGCCTGGCCGGGCTGGAGGTCATCGACGGCGGGACCCTGACCGTGGCCGGCGTCACCGCAGGKACCAAACCGCCTTTCGCCCGCGCCCTGAAGGGCCGGGTCGGCTTCGTGTTCCAGAGCTTCAACCTGTTCCCGCATCGCACGGCCCTGCAGAACGTGGCCGAGGGCCTGATCGTGGTGCGCGGCGTCAAGCCGGCGGAAGCCTACGACAAGGCCCGCGCCCTGCTGACCAAGGTGGGCCTGGCCCATCGGGTTGACGCCTATCCACGCGAGCTGTCCGGCGGCCAGCAGCAGCGCTGCGCCATCGCCCGCGCCCTGGCCATGGATCCGGAGGTCATCCTGTTCGACGAACCGACCTCGGCGCTCGACCCGGAACTGGTCGGCGAGGTGCTGACGGTGATCCGCGACCTGGCCGCCGAGAAGCGCACCATGGTCATCGTGACCCACCAGATGGACTTCGCCCGCGATGTGGCCGATCGGACGCTCTTCATGGATGACGGCGTTATTATTGAACAAGGCCCTTCCGCCGCCGTGCTCGGTTCGCCTAAGGAAGAGCGCACGCGGCGATTCCTCAGCAAGGTGAGCGGCCTAAGGTCATAATTTGGCCTCCGGCGCCCCTCACCTCCTCTCCGCCGACGCCGTGTGCTGTGAGGCGAGGTCCTGTGAAACCCTATATCGATCTGCAAGGCGCATCGGGCGCCGTCTACCGTTACAAGTTGGCCGAGGATCGTGATCCGCGGACGACCATCGCCGGCAATTTCGTCTTCGTCGACGCGGCCGGAACCATCGTCTATGCGGGCGAGGCCAACAACCTGCACGGGGCCGGCAACCGCTTCCCCGAGGCCTCGCTGAAGCACAAGGCCGAGTACCTCTACACCCGCCTGAACGTCTCGGGCGCCTCGCGCTCGGACGAGCTGCAGGACATCGTGGCGGCCGTCCGGCCGGTCATGAACAAGGGCGAGTAGGCCCTTCCCGGATCCCACGGCCGACAGAATCGTCGCCCCGGGATCCGTCCGACCTCGTACGGTCGAGCTTTCCTTCGCCATCAAGTACGAAAAGAGAACATCGCGGCGTCCACATCCGACGCAGGCTTCGCTATGGTGGAGTCCGCATGCGCCCCGAGATTCTCTTTCCGCTGTTCACGCCGGTCTCCACGCTGAAAGGCGTGGGGCCGCGCGTCGCGCCGCTGGTCGAGCGCCTGGCGGGACCGATCGTCCGCGATGTGCTGTTCACCCTGCCCCAGGGCCTGATCCGCCGGACCGTCACCACCAGCGACCGCGCCGTGGACGGACAGGTCCAGACCTTCCTGGTCACCATCGACACCCACATGCCGCCGCAGCGCAGCGGCCAACCCTGGCGGATCCGGACCTGGGACGAGCACGGCTTCGTCACCCTGACCTGGTTCAAGGGCCACGGTCCGCACCTGGAGCGCCAGCATCCGGTCGGCGCCAGGCGCGCCGTCAGCGGCAAGGTCGAGCGCTACGGCAACGAGATTCAGGTCGCCCATCCGGACTACCTGCTGGACGCGGAGAAGGCTGGCGAGATCCCGGCGGTCGAGCCGGTGTATCCGGCGACGGCGGGCCTGCCTTCGCGCACCTTCCGCAAGTTCGCCCAGGAGGCCCTGGACCGCGCCGCCGCCCTGCCCGAATGGCAGGACCCGGCCTGGCTGGCCAAGAGCGGCTTTCCGGCCTGGCGCGAGGCCCTGATCCTGGTCCACGGCCCGCAGGCCGAGATCGACCTGTCGCCGATGTCGGTCGCTCGCCGGCGCCTGGCCTTCGACGAACTCCTGGCCCACCAGCTGGCCCTGGCCCAGCGCAAGGCCGGCAAGCGCTCGCACCCCGCCCCGCGCATCGTCGCCGGCGACCTGTCCGACGCCGTCGAGGAGGCCCTGCCCTTCAAGCTGACCGGGGCGCAGATCCGCGCCCTGTCCGAAGTGCGCGGCGACATGGCCAGCGGCGAGCGGATGGGCCGGCTGCTGCAGGGCGACGTCGGCTCGGGCAAGACCGTGGTGGCCATGCTGGCCATGGCCGACGCCGCCTCCAGCGGCCTGCAGTCGGCCCTCATGGCCCCGACCGAGATCCTGGCCCGCCAGCACTACGAGACCCTGGCCCCGCCGCTGGAGGCGCAAGGCCTGGCGGTGATCCTGCTGACCGGCCGCGACAAGGGCTCGGTCCGGGCCTCGAAGCTGGCCAAGCTGGCCGACGGCTCGGCCGCCGTGGCCGTGGGCACCCACGCCCTGTTCCAGGACGACGTGGCCTTCCACGCCCTGGGTCTGACCATCATCGACGAGCAGCACCGCTTCGGCGTCAACGAGCGCAAGCGGCTGCAGGACAAGGGGGAAGGCGCGCACCTGGTGGCCATGTCGGCCACGCCGATCCCGCGCACCCTGGAGCTGACCGTCTTCGGCGACCTGGACGTCTCGCGCATCGACGAGAAGCCGCCGGGCCGCACGCCGGTCGCCACCCGCGCCGTGCCCACCCCGCGCATCCCCGAGATCATCGCCCGGCTGAAGGCCGCCGCCGAGGCCGGGGCCCAGGCTTTCTGGATCTGCCCGCTGGTCTCGGAGTCCGAAAAGATCGACCTGCGCGACGCCGAGATGCGCGCCGCCTCGCTGCGCCAGGCCATCGGCCCGACGGTCGGCCTGGTCCACGGCCAGATGCCGGTCGCCGAGAAGGACGCGGTCATGCAGGCCTTCGTCGACGGCGAGGTCAGCGTGCTGGTCGCCACCACGGTGGTCGAGGTCGGGGTCAATGTGCCCAACGCCAGCATCATGGTCATCGAGCACGCCGACCGCTTCGGCCTGGCCCAGTTGCACCAGCTGCGCGGCCGCGTGGGTCGCGGCGCGCGCGAGAGCTCGTGCGTGCTGCTGTACGACCCGCCGCTGTCGGAGACCGCCCAGCAGCGTCTGGACATCCTGCGCCGCAGCGACGACGGCTTCGAGATCGCCGAGAAGGACCTGGAGCTGCGCGGCGGCGGCGATCCGCTGGGCCTCAAGCAGAGCGGCTTCCCGGCCTACCGCCTGGCCGATCCGGTGGCCCACCGCGACCTGATCGCCGCGGCCGCCGACGACGCCCGCCTGATCCTGGCCCGCGACCCCGATCTGACCTCGCCGCGCGGTCAAGCTGTGCGGACGCTGCAGGAACTGTTCGATTGGAAGGCAGCTTCACCGTTGAACGACGCGGGCTGATTGACCCGCCCAGGGTCCGGCATAAGCTGCCGAAAACGACGCCTGGGGGGCAGCGTGCCGAAGGTCCTGATGCCGATCCCCGCCCGCGATTTCGACCCGACCGAGGTCGCGATCAGCTGGAAGACCTTGACCGGACGCGGCCATGACGTGGTCTTCGCCACGCCCGACGGTCGTCCCGGCGCCGCCGACCCCATCATGTTGACCGGGCGCGGCCTTCCGCTGGTCGGCGGCCTGCTGCGCGCCAACGCCGAGGCGCGCGCCGCCTACGCCGCCATGCTGGCCGATCCCGCCTTCCAGTCGCCGCTGAAGTGGAGCGACATCGCCACGACCGCCTTCCAGGGCCTGCTGCTGCCGGGCGGCCATCGGGCGCGGGGCATGCGCGAATATCTGGAGAGCCCGCTGCTGCAGGCGGCGGTCGTCCGGGCCTTCGCGGCCGGCAAGCCCGTCGGCGCCATCTGCCACGGCGTGCTGCTGGCGGCCCGGAGCATCGACCCCTTCACCGGCCGCTCGGTCCTGTACGGCCGCAAGACCACGGCCCTGACCTGGACCCTCGAGCGCTCGGCCAGCGCCCTGGCCCGCACCTTCCGCTTCTGGGACCGGAACTACTACCGCACCTATGTCGAGGCGCCGGGCCAGCCGGCGGGCTTCATGTCGGTGCAGGCCGAGGTCACCCGGGCCCTGGCCCGGCCGGACGATTTCCGCGACGTCCAGGTCGGCGTCACGGAGTACAAGCGCAAGGCCTCGGGCCTGGCGCGCGACAGCGTCGGCGACTTCCGCCCCTCCTTCGTGATCCGCGACGGCCAGTACGTCTCCGCCCGCTGGCCCGGCGACGCCCACGCCTTCGCGGCGACCGTCGCCACCATGCTCGACCAAGCCGTCTTGCCTGACGTTAGGTGAGCCGAAGGAGGCTGGCGACATGGATGTGCCCGCCGCCCTTTCCGCCCTGGCTCCGCGCCTGTCCGCCGCCGCGGCGACGGCGCTGAACGTCCGCCGGCTGTCCGGCGGGGCCAGCCAGGAGACCTGGGCCTTCGACCTCGACGACGGGACGCCGCTGATCCTGCGCCGGCGCCCGCCGGGCGGGTCGATGAGCGCCGCCGCCCTGCCCCTGTCGACCGAGGCCGCCCTGCTGGCCGCCGTCGCTCCGCGCGGCGCGCCGGTGCCGGAGGTGGTCCGGGTCTGCGAGCCGGGCGACGGCCTGGGCGAGGCCTATGTCATGCGCCGGCTGTCGGGCGAGACCCTGGGCAAGCGCATCGTCCAGGGCGAGGCCTTCGCCGCCGTGCGCCCCGGCCTGGCCCGGCGCTGCGGCGAGGTGCTGGCGACGATCCACGCCACGCCGCTGGAAGGCCTGCCGCCCCTGAACGTCTCGGACGCGGCCAGCGAGCTGGCGCGCTACGAGACCGTCTATCACCAGTCCGGCGCCCGGCGGCCGGTGTTCGAGGCGGCCTTCCGCTGGCTTGAGGAGCGCGCCCCGCCGCCGCTGGACCGGCCGGTGCTGGTGCACGGCGACTTTCGCAACGGCAACCTGATGATCTCGCCCGAGGCGGGCCTGGTCGGGGTGCTGGACTGGGAGCTGGCCCACCTGGGCGACCCGGCCGAGGACCTGGGCTGGATCTGCGTCAATTCCTGGCGGTTCGGCGAATGGCGACGGCCCGTGGGCGGGTTCGGCGACTACCAGGACCTGCTGGACGGCCACGCCGCGGCCGGGGGCGAGCCGGTGTCGCTGGACCGGCTGCTGTTCTGGCAGGCCCTGGGCTCGCTGAAATGGGGCGTCATGTGCCTGATGATGTACGCCAGCTTCGCCAGCGGCATGGACCGCTCGATCGAGCGCGCGATGATCGGCCGGCGGGCCAGCGAGACCGAGATCGACCTGGTGCTGCTGATGGAGCTGTCCGCATGATCACCCATCCGACCGCCGCGGAGCTTCGCCAGGCCCTGGCCGATGTGGAAACGGGAGCGCCGGGCGACGCCCGCGCCGCCTTCATCGCCCGGGTCGCCGACAACGCCCGCGCCACCCTGGAACGCGAGGCGGCCCTGGGACCGGCGGCCGAGGCGGCGGCGGTGGAGCGGCTCCGGGCCCTTCTGGGACGGGACGGCGGCTTCGAGGCCCTCAACGCCGAGCTCTGCGCCCGGCTGCGCGACGGGCGCCTGGCGCCGCTGGCCCCAGCGGTCCTGGCCCATCTGAAGGCCAGCCTGATGGATCAGGTCGCGATCGACCAGCCGGGGTACTCGGGCTTGGCGGCGCTGCAATCTGAAAGCGCGCCTTCCCGCTGAGAATCCCTCCTCCGCTCATCCCGGCGAATGCCGGGACCCAGATGGAATGGCTTTGAGGCTGACGCCAGGAACTCTGAGTTCATCCCATCATCCACACCGCCACAGGATCTGGGTCCCGGCATTCGCCGGGATGAGCGGATTTGGGGATGCTTATTTGGGTGCGTTCGCCGTCGTGGACCGCGCCTTCAGCGCCGCCACCCGCGCCAGGGCGTCGGCCTCGATGTCGGCCCAGAACAGATTGTAGCCGTCGACCTTGCGGCGGTCGGTCCAGGAGCCGCTGTCGCGCAGCGAAGTCGACTTGGGCCGCCCGGTGTGCAGCAGGCCGTTCTCGCACTGCGCCCAGACCTGGCGCTTCAGCAGGGCCGGCCGCGAGCCCCATTCCAGCCCCGTGGCGTTGACCGCGCCCAGGTTCAGCTTGGCCGGGGCGCGAATCTCGTTGCGGGCGCCCAGCAGCGGGTTGACGCACAGCGGGGCCCGGCCGTCGATCGGCACCAGTTCGCCGTCCCGGGTCCAGACCAGCGAACGGTTGGACAGTTCCTGGGCGCGCTGGAAATCGCCGTCGGTCACGGACGCCCAGGCGACCACGCAACCGGCCTCGTTGCGACCGGCGCAGGCCGGCGTCGGCGCGTCGGGCCCGAAGGCGTCGGCCGGCACCACGGTCTCGATCAGATAGACCCCCGCCAGGCGCCCGCGCAGCGCCGGATCGGGGACGATCTCCTCCTTCAGCAGGCGATCGGCCAGGACCCCGCCCTGCTCCACCCCGACCAGCACCAGCGGCCGGCCGCCGTTGTCGTGCTCGAGGTAGTAGCGGAAGGCGTCGCGCACGTCGTCATAGGCGAAACGGCGGGCGTCGCGGGCGTCGTCGCGCAGGGTCAGGAAAGTGTAGAGGCTGGCCTGGCGATAGTGCGGCGCGAAGATCCGCCCCACCCGCGCGAACGGCGCGGCGTAGTTGGGCAGCATCACCCGGGCCAGGTCGCGCTCGGCCTTGGGCTGGTCGAACGGCGCGTTCCAGTCGCGTCCGCCGTCATAGCTGGTGGGGTGCACGAAGAAGACGTCGACCGCCTTCGGCGCCGCCGCCCCGCCCTGGGGCCGCAGGGCCCAGGCCTCCGGCTTGGCGTAGTTCGGGGCCGGCGGCGGGTCGTAGGTCTGGAACGGGATTTTGGGGTCGAGCGTGGTGCGCAGGATGTCGTAGCGCCAGTAGAACGCCGCCGACACGACCATCACCAGGAACAGGACCGTTCCCGCGAAGATCCAACGCTTGAAACCCTTGAACCGCTCGGCCATGGCCCCTCGTTACACGAAGCCGGGCCGGGGCGCGAGACGGCGCGGAAGGCCTTACGCGCCTTCCTGTCCGATGATCGCCACGGAGCAGACATTGCTGGCCGGCGCGCCGCCCAGATTGTGAGTCATGCCGAACACCGGGTCCTTCAGCTGGCGCTCTCCGGCCCGCCCTTGCAGCTGCAGGTACATCTCGTAGAGCATGCGCAGGCCCGAGGCCCCGATCGGGTGGCCGAAACACTTCAGGCCGCCGTCGATCTGGCACGGCAAGCCGCCGTCGGCGTCGTAGAAGCCGTCCAGCACGTCGCGCCAGCCCTGGCCCTCGGGCGAGATGAACAGGTCCTCCATGGTCACCAGCTCGGTGATCGAGAAGCAGTCGTGCACCTCCATCATCGAGATCTGCTCCCGCGGCCGCTCGATGCCGGCCTCGCGATAGGCCTTGCCGGCGGCGATGCGGGCGGTGTGGAAGTGGCTGCCGTCCCAGCCGTTGTACTGGCTCTCGTAGCCGTTGGAGACCGACAGCTGCAGGGCCTTGACCGTGACCAGGTCGCGCTTGCCCAGGGCCCGGGCGATCTCGGGCGTGGTGACGATCGCCGCCGCCGCGCCGTCCGACACGCCGCAGCAGTCGAACAGGCCCAGGGGCTCGGCGATCATCGGGGCGTTCAGCACCTGGTCGATGGTCACCGCCTTCCGCAGGTGGGCCTTGCTGTTCTTGGCGCCGTTGGCGTGGCTCTTGACCGAGACGTGGGCGATGGCGCGCTTGAGGTCCTCGCGCGAGACGCCGTGCTTGGCGCGGTAGGCCGAAGCCAGCTGGGCGAAGTTGCCGGGGGCCGAGCCGTTGGGGATCACCTGCGGCGCCAGCGTGCCGGGATTGCCGACCGGCAGGCCGCCGTAGCCGGTGTCCTTCAGCTTCTCCACGCCCACGGCGATGGCGATGTCGGCCGCCCCCGCCGCCACGGCGTAGACCGCGCCCCGGAAGGCCTCCGAACCCGAGGCGCAGAAGTTCTCCACCCGGGTGACGGCGATGTTGGGCAGGCGCAGGGCGATCGACAGCGGCGTGCCGCCCTTGCCCGTGCCCAGCTCGTCGACATGGGTCGAGAACCAGGCCGCGTCCAGCTGGCTGGGCTCGATGCCGGCGTCGGCCATCGCCTCGACATAGGCCTCGACCATCAGGTCGTCGGGCCCGGCGTCCCAGCGCTCGCCGAACTTGCTGCAGCCCATCCCCAGGATGGCGACCTTGTCGCGGATGCCCTTGGCCATGGTATTTTCTCCTCCTTCGCCGCCAGGGCGGCGGGGCTCCCTATTCCGCCGCCAGGGCGGCGGTCTTGGCCATGGCCGCGCGGTCCGGGGCGGCCTTCCAGAAGTAGCGGACGAAGCCCCGCTTCTCGTCGACGTCCTTGATGCGGAACACCATCTTGACCGGCAGGCCGCTGTCGACCTCGCCGGGCTCGACGTCGGTGATGTCCATCATGATCCGCCCGCCGCCCTCGAAGACGATCATGCCGTAGTGGTTGGGCGGGCTCATCGAGAAGGTCAGGTAGTCGGCCGAATAGCTGAGAACGGAGGCCTTGCGCTCGGCGAAGCGGTACGGCTCCTGGGTGTCGACGCCGGGATTGTTGGGCGCGACCGAGATGCGGGTGCGCGGGAACTGGACGACGCCGGTCTCGCGGCAGCGGCCGCCGACCAGGCCCAGGATCATGTCCTGGTTACGGTAGAGGGTGGTCAGGGCCGTCTTGTTGTCCTTCTCGGCCCGCATGCCCTTGTCCCATTCGACCAGGCCGTTGAAGGTGAGGAACTTTAGATAGTTGGCCTCGTCTCTTCGATCGGCCAAGGAGCCGGTGACGCCGCGCGCGGGACGGTTGGCGCCAACTCTGTCGCCGACGCGGAACACCAGGGCCTCGGCGCCCTGGCCGAACTGGGCGACCAGGATCACCTCGCCTGGCTGGGCCTGCTCCAGGGCGTGGGCCAGCATCAGCGGACCGTGGGCGCAGCCGGCCTCGCCCAGGGTCAGGGCCAGGTTGTCGCGCACCGCCTCGGGGACGATCCCGACCGCCTTCGCCAGGCTGGCGGCCATGCCCGAGAACGTCGACGGGAAGCAGAAATGCGAGACGTCGGAAGCGTTTAGGCCCGAAACCTCCAGCGCCCGGCGGATGGCCGGCGGGACGAGCTTGACGATACCCTCGTCGCGGATCCAACGCTCCTCCCAGGCGTAGTCGAAGTCGCTGTCGGCCCCGCGGAAGTGGTCCACGAAGTCGTCGGTGACGCTGCCCCGGCCCAGGAATTCGGCAGCGGCGCCCTCGGCGTCGATCACGAAGGCCGCCGCGCCGTCGCCGTTGTCCAGCTCCTGGGCCGAGGCCGCGCGGGCCCGTCGGTGCTCACCGGTCGCCACCAGGGCGCGCGTGGCCGCCCCGCCCTTCACTGCCGCCAGGGCCTGGCCCAGGGCCGAGAGGCCGCAGCGCTGCGAGCCGGTGACGTCGGCCGAGGCGATCGACTTTTCCAGGGTCAGGGCGGCGGCGACGATCCCGGCGTTCTGGCGGTCGACGAACGGGGCCGTGGTSGAGGCGAAATAGAGGGCGTCGACGGCCGAGCGATCGTCGTCGGGGCCGAGCGCGTCGCGGGCCGCCTCGACCGCCATGGTCAGGGCGTCCTCGTCCCAGTTGGCCATCGAGCGCTCGCCCTTGGCCTTGGCCCGCAGGTTCGGCGCGACCCAGGCGTTGGCCTCGGTGACCGCCTTGCGGCTGAGCCGAAGACGCGGCGCATAGGCGCCCCAGGCGGCGATGCCCACCATGTTCCACTCCCTGACGCACGCCTGTTTCGGCGACTTATCAGCGGTTAGCTTACGCTCGCGGAAAGGGTCGGCAAGTGTGACCTGACGTCAGCGGATACGATTGGGGACAGGCCCTTGGGCCTGTCCCCGGCCGCATTACCGATGCGGATCGTCCGTGTTCAGGAACCCGCAGACATAGTCCTCGACGCCGTCCTCCAGCGAGGTCATCGGCGCGTTGTAGCCGGCGGCGCGCAGGCGGCTCATGTCGGCCTCCGTGAAATACTGGTACTTGCCGCGCAGCACTTCGGGCATGTCGAAATAGTCGATGTCGGGATCGCGGCCGATGGCGCGGAACGTCGCCTCGGCCAGGGCCTTGAACGAGCGAGCCTTGCCCGAGCCCAGGTTGTAGACGCCGTTGACGTGCGGGCTCTTGGCCAGCCAGGCGACCACGTCGGCCACGTCGCGCACATAGACGAAGTCGCGCAGCTGGCCGCCGTCTTCGTAGTCCGGATGGTGCGACTTGAAGAGCCTGACGCCCTGCCCTTCGGCCACCTGAGGCCAGATCTGGCAGACGACCGACTTCATGCCGCCCTTGTGCTGCTCGTTGGGGCCGTAGACGTTGAAGAACTTCAGCCCCACCCACTGGGTCGGGGCGTGGCCGCGGGCGGCCTCGCGGACGGCGTAGATGTCGAACAGCGCCTTGGACCAGCCGTAGGCGTTCAGCGGTCGCAGGGCCTTGAGGCTTTCGATGTCGTCCTTGCCGTCGAAGCCCTGCTGGCCGTCGCCATAGGTGGCCGCCGACGAGGCGTAGATCAGCCGGCGCTTGTGCTGGGCGCACCAGCGCCACAGGTCGCGCGACAGCACGAAGTTGGACTCCACGATCAGGTCGGCGTCCGGTTCGGTGGTCGACGAGATGGCGCCCATGTGGATGACCAGCTCGACCTCGTCGCCGCGCTCGGCCAGCCATTCGAACAGATCTTCCGGCGGCACGAAGTCGGCGATCGGCGACTTGGCCAGGTTCTTCCACTTGTTCTCGGCGGCCTCGCCCAGCCAGTCGCAGACCACGACGTCGAGGCTGTCGTCCTCGCACAGCTTGGCGACGATGTTGGAGCCGATGAAGCCGGCGCCGCCGGTGACGAGGATGACGCGTCTGGACATGATCCGCGTTATGGCACAGGGGGCGACGGGAGCAAGGTGTTGGACTGGGCGTCGGAGTGAACGTGCGGATCGATCGGGACGGCCCTGTCATCGTCTGGCTGCGCAGCGACCTGCGCCTGGCCGACAACCCCGCCCTCGCCGCCGCGGCGGCCACGGGACGGCCGGTGATCCCGCTGTACATCCTGGACCAGACGCCCGGCGTGCGGCCGATGGGCGGGGCCTCGCTCTGGTGGCTGGACAAGTCGCTGGCCGCCCTGGGGGGCTCGCTGGCGGCGATCGGCTCGCGGCTGATCCTGCGGCGTGGTCCGGCCCGCGAGGTCCTGGCGGACGTCGTCGCCCACGCCAAGCCCGCCGCCGTGGTCTGGAACCGCCTCTACGACGCGGCCGCCATCGATCGCGATACCGAGATCAAGGCCTGGCTGAAGGACGAAGGCGTCGCCTGCGAGAGCTTCGACGCGGGCCTGCTGAACGAGCCCTGGACGGTGAAGAACGGCGCGGGACAGCCCTACAAGGTCTTCACGCCCTATTGGCGCGCGGCGCGCGAGCAGCTGCATCACGTCCACGTCGAACCCGCGCCCAAAGCCCTGGCCGCGCCCGAGCATTGGCCCCATACCGAGGCGCTGACGGGCTGGAAGCTGCATCCGACCCGGCCCGACTGGTCCAAGGGCTTCGACCTCTGGACGCCCGGCGAGGCCGGGGCGCGGGCGCGGCTGGACGACTTCCTGTCGGGGCCGGTCGACGACTACGAGCGCCAGCGCGACCTGCCCGGCGTCGAGGCCACATCGCGCCTGTCGCCGCACCTGCATTTCGGCGAGATCGGCCCGCGCCAGGTCTGGGTCGCCGCCCGCAACGCCGTGGAGGCGGGCGACGCGCCCGCCGGCCAGGTCGAGAAGTTCCTGTCCGAGATMGGCTGGCGCGAGTTCAACCACGCCATCCTGTTCCATCATCCCGACCTGCCGAGGACCAGCTTCCGGCCTGAGTTCGACGCCTTCCCCTGGGTGACGGACCACGCCGGCCTCGAGGCCTGGACGCGGGGCGAGACCGGCTATCCGATCGTCGACGCCGGCATGCGCGAGCTGTGGGCCACCGGCTTCATGCACAACCGCGTGCGGATGATCGCCGCCTCGTTCCTGGTCAAGCACCTGCTGGTCGACTGGCGACGGGGCGAGGCCTGGTTCTGGGACACGCTGGTCGACGCGGACCTCGCCAACAATGTCGGCAACTGGCAGTGGGTGGCCGGCGGCGGGGCCGACGCCGCGCCCTATTTCCGGATCTTCAATCCCATCGCCCAGGGCCAGAAATTCGATCCCGCCGGGGCCTATGTCCGCCGCTGGGTCCCGGAGCTGGCGAACCTGCCCGACGAGACGATCCACGAACCGTGGAAAGCTTCAGGGCAACTGAACCCCGCCGCCAGGCGTATCTACGGAGAGCCGATCGTGGGGCATGCGGCGGCGCGCGAACGCGCGCTCGAGGCCTATCGCGGCCTCAGGGGAGACCAGGCGGACCACCCGGTTAGGTAGTAACCCCATTTACAGGTCGATCCCGAGAGTTCTTACTTTCGTCATCAAGCTTGGGAGGGACCGTCGATGACCGATATCCTGCCTTCGACCTGGCCGGCCACGGCCCGCGATCCCGAACTGCGCCGCGCGCCCGCCGCCTTCCGCACCGCCCTGCGCCTCGCCGTGGAGAACTGGGCCGCGGGCAACCTGACCTTCGTCCTGCCCTCCGGCAAGCCGCTGCGGATCGTCGGCAAGGCGCCGGGACCGGACGCGGTGGTCCGCATCCACGACTATCGCTTCATCCGCCGGGTCCTGGCCGCCGGCGGCATCGGCTTCGCCGAGGGCTACATGGCCGGCGAGTGGGACACGCCCGACCTGTCGGCGGTGCTGGAGGCCTTCTCACTGAATTTCGACCGGCTGACCGCCCTGGTACGAGGCAATCCGGTGATGCACGCGGTCAACAAGCTGTACCACCTGTTCCACCGCAACGACCGCGCGGGGTCCCGCAAGAACATCCACGCCCACTACGACCTGGGCAACAGCTTCTATTCGCGCTGGCTGGACCGGACGATGACCTATTCGTCGGCCCTCTACGAAGCCCCCAGCCAGCCCCTGGACCAGGCCCAGAACGCCAAGTACGCGGCCCTGGCCCGCTCGATCGCGCTGAAGCCCGGCCAGCACGTGCTGGAGATCGGCTGCGGCTGGGGCGGCTTCGCCGAGTTCGCGGCCAAGGAGGTGGGCGCCAAGGTCACCGGGGTCACCATCTCCCAGGCCCAGCACGACTTCGCCAGGAAGCGCCTGTTCGACCAGGGCCTGGCCGAGAAGGCCGACATCCGGCTGATCGACTATCGCGACATCCAGGGCCAGTTCGACAGCGTCGCCTCGATCGAGATGTTCGAGGCCGTGGGCGAGGAATACTGGCCCACCTATTTCGGCAAGATCCGCGAGGTCCTGTCGCCCGGCGGTCGGGCCGGCCTGCAGATCATCACCATCCGCGACGAGCTGTTCGCCCGCTATCGCGCCCGCACCGACTTCATCCAGCGCTACGTCTTCCCGGGCGGCATGCTGCCCAGCGAGGCGCGGCTCAGGCAGGAGACCGACGCCGCGGGCCTGTCCTGGACCGGCGTCACCCGCTTCGGCCAGAACTACGCCGACACCCTGGCCGAATGGGCCATGCGGTTCGAGGCGGCCTGGGAGGACATCAAGGGCCTGGGCTTCGACGAGCGGTTCCGCCGGCTGTGGCGCTTCTATCTCAGCTATTGCGAGGCCGGTTTCCGCACCGAACGCACCAACGTGATCCAGCTGGGTCTGGCCAGGGTCTAGCGAAGGCCGGCCGTCGTCCCGACCTTTGACGTGCATCCCCGCGCGAGCGCGCGTCCGAGGTCGGCCCGATGAACCTCTACACCCTGGTCCTGGATTTCCACGGCGGCACCTACATTACCCAGTTCGAGGCCGACACGCCCACCGACGCGGTCGCCGCCTGGTGCAAGGAGCTGGAGGACGAGCAATTGCTGGGCGACGCCTCGTTCCCCGTGGCCGAGGGCATCATGGTCGACGCCATCGAGAACCACCTGGTCGAGGTGGAGGGCCTGCACGGCGCCTGGTGCGCGGCGGCGACGGTCAACGGCGCCCTGGCCCTGCTGAACGTGATCGTCACCCAGCGCCTGGATTGAACCTGCGCTGAAACGGCCCCAGAAGCGTTGACGAGGGTCGCCTTCAGGAAAACTGGCCTTGCTTACCGGGCGCGCATCACGATCTACCCTACCGAGCTCACGACCGGCCGGACCGAAGAGATGACCGTAAAGACCAGCGTCCTGGACGCTATCGGCGACACGCCCCTGATCCGCCTGAACCGCGCCAGCGAGGCCACCGGCTGCGAGATTCTCGGCAAGGCCGAGTTCATGAACCCCGGCCAGTCGGTCAAGGACCGCGCGGCTCTGGGCATCATCCGCGACGCGGAAGCCAAGGGCCTGCTGCGGCCCGGCGGCCGGATCGTCGAGGGCACGGCGGGCAACACCGGCATCGGCCTGGCCATGGTCGCCTCGGCCCTGGGCTACAAGACCACCATCGTCATCCCGCGCACCCAAAGCCAGGAGAAGAAGGACGCCATCCGCCTGCTGGGCGCCGAGCTGGTCGAGGTGGACGCGGTCCCCTACTCCAACCCCGACAACTATGTCCGCTATTCGGGCCGCCTGGCCGAGGAACTGGCCAAGACCGAACCGAACGGCGCGATCTGGGCCAATCAGTTCGACAACGTCGCCAACCGCCAGGCCCACTTCGACACCACGGGCCCGGAGATCTTCGAGCAGACCGACGGCAAGGTCGACGGCTTCATCTGCGCCATCGGCTCGGGCGGCACCCTGGCCGGGGTCGCCGCGGCCCTGCGGGCCCGCAAGCCGTCGGTGAAGATCGGCCTGGCCGACCCGCACGGCGCGTCGCTGTACAGCTGGTACGCCAACGGCGAGCTGAAGGCCGAGGGCAACTCGATCAGCGAGGGCATCGGCCAGGGCCGGATCACCGCCAACCTGGAAGGCCTGGCGATCGACTATCCGTTCCGCGTCAGCGACGAGGAGATGCTGGAGCAGGTCTTCGACTTGGTGCAGCACGAGGGCCTGTGCCTGGGCGGCTCGACCGGGATCAACGTGGCCGGCGCCGTGCGCATGGCCAGGGCCATGGGCCCCGGCCACACCATCGTGACAGTGCTGTGCGACCACGGCTCGCGCTACCAGAGCAAGCTGTTCAATCCCGCCTTCCTGGCCGAGAAGGGCCTGCCCACTCCGCCCTGGATGTAAGGCCAAGCTCGCCATACGGGTAGCGCGCGAAACGCTGACCGAGAAGTTGCGGAATTCAACCATCCGGTGCAGGATCGAGGCAAGTCGCACCGGGAGGGCCTGATGGCTTGGAAGGGTATTGTCGGCAAGAGCTTCTCGCCGGAAGCGTTCGAGACCTATTGCGAAGGCCTGAAGTGGTCGACCTGGCGACCCAATTTCATCGTCCTGCACAACACGGGCGTACCGTCGCTGGACCAGCGGCCGCAGGGCCTGACCCAGCAGCACATCGCCAATCTCGAGGCCTATTATCGCGATAACCAGAAATGGAGCGCGGGGCCGCACCTGTTCGTCGACGACAAGCAGATCTGGGTGTTCACGCCCCTGACCACGTCCGGCGTCCACTCGCCCAGCTGGAACAGCGTGGCCCTGGGCATCGAGATGCTGGGCGACTTCGACAAGGACGCCTTCGACACCGGCCGCGGCGCCCTGGTGCGCGACAATGTCGTGGCGGCCATGGCCACCCTGTCGGCCGTGCTGGGCCTGGACCCGAACACCATGCGCCTGCACCGCGAGGACCCCAAGACGACGCACGCCTGCCCGGGCAAGAACGTCAAGAAGCTGGAGGTCATCCAGCGGGTCCAGGACAAGATGGAGGAAGAGGCCAAGGAGCACAGCCTCAGCGAGGCGCATCCGTAAGATTTCCGCTCATCCCGGCGAATGCCGGGACCCAGATGGAACAGCGGCGCGGCTGACGCCATGAACTCCACGCCCCTCCCATCATCCGCACGGCCATGGGATCTGGGTCCCGGCATTCGCCGGGATGAGCGGATCAGGGGACCGCGGAAATGCCGGCCCTATCGCTTGCCCCTCACCGCCGATCGCGTGATCTTGCCCGCCTTCTCGAAGGGGCGAGTCGGACCCCGAAAGGCTTATCGTCATGACCCACATCGATCCGCTGGTCTCCACCGCCTGGCTGGCCGAGCACCTTGATGCGCCCGACGTCCGCGTCGTCGACGGCTCGTGGCACATGCCGGCCGCCCAGCGCGATCCCAAGGCCGAGTACGACGCCGCCCACATCCCGGGCGCGGTGTTCTTCGACATCGACGAGATCTCGGACGAGACCTCGCCCCTGCCGCACATGCTGCCCTCACCCATCAAGTTCGCCTCGCGGGTCAAGAAGCTGGGCCTGGGCGACGGCTCGCGGATCGTCGTCTACGACACCAGCGGCATCCTGCCCGCCGCCCGCGTGTKGTGGGAGTTCCGCGCCATGGGCCACGAGGACGTGGTCGTGCTGGACGGCGGCCTGCCCAAGTGGATCGCCGAGGGCCGCCCGGTCGACGACCTGACCGTCAGCCCGCAGGAGCGCCACTTCACCCCGCGCTTCCAGGCCGACATCGTCCGCTCGATCGACCAGATGAAGGCCAATCTGGACACTCGCCGCGAGCAGGTGATCGACGCCCGCGCCGCCGGCCGCTTCGAGGGCCGCGACCCCGAGCCCCGGGCCGGTCTGAAGAGCGGCCACATCCCCGGCTCGCGCAACATCCCGCTGTCGGCCCTGCTGGCCGCCGACGGGACCATGCTGCCGGCCGACAAACTGACCGCCGTGTTCGCCGCCGCCGGGGTCGACATCGACAAGCCGATCGCCACCACCTGCGGCTCGGGCATCACCGCCGCCGTGGTCTCCCTGGCCCTGGCCCGCCTCGGCAAGCCCCGCTCGGCCGTCTATGACGGTTCGTGGACGGAATGGGGCGGCCGGGAGGACGTGCCGGTGGCGACGGGCGAGGCCTGAGCACACCCACTTGCCCCCACCTGACCGCTTCGCGGTCTGTCMGCCCCCAGAGGGGGCGGAGGCCGAAAGGCGCGCGCCTCTTCCCCCTCTGGGGGAAGACGACCGCGAAGCGGTCCGTAGGGGGCAAGTGTTCACCGCACGAACGCCGACCAGCACCTCTCTTGGTCCTGAGGGATTTCCTGCCTTGAACCGGTTCACCCCCGCACCCTAAACCACAGGGGTCAGCAGCCCGCCGAGTCCGCCCATGCCCCTGGATGAAGAAACCCGCCTGATCCGCCGGGGCGCCCCGCCCAGGGAGGGCACGGTGCTGGCCCGCACGGTCAATCCGCCGGTCCAGCGCGGCTCGACGGTGCTGATGCCCAACGCCGCCTCGCTGTACGACGACAACCAGCTGACCTACGGCATCACCGGCCTGTCCTCACCGGCCAACCTGCAGCTGGCCCTGGCCGAGCTGGAGGGCTCGCCGGACGTGACCCTGTATCCCTCGGGCCTGGCGGCGATCACCGGCGTCATGCTGGCCCTGCTGAAGGCCGGCGACGAGATCCTGGTCGTCGACAGCGCCTACAAGCCCACCCGCCGGTTCTGCGACCGCGTACTGACCCGGTTCGGCGTCAAGACCACCTATTACGACCCGGCCCTGTCGCCCGAGGCCCTGATGGCCCTGTGCGGACCGGCCACCCGGATGATCCTGCTGGAAGCCCCCGGCTCGCTGACCTTCGAGATGCAGGACATCCCGGCCATCGCCGCCGCCGCCAACGCCCGCGGCGTGCTGACCCTGATCGACAACACCTGGGCGGCCGGCTTCTACTTCAAGCCCCTGGCCCACGGGGTGACCATCAGCGTCCAGGCCCTGACTAAATATGTCGGCGGTCACTCGGACGTGTTCATGGGCAGCGCCGCGACCGCCGACAACGTGATCGGCAACCAGCTGGGCGACGCCATGTGGGACATCGGCTGGTCGGTGTCGCCCGACGACGCCTACACCGTGCTGCGCGGCCTGCGCACCCTGACCACCCGCCTGCCCGCCCACCAGGAAGCCGGGCTGAAGATCGCCCGCTGGCTGCAGGATCGTCCGGAGGTGTCGCGCGTGCTGCATCCGGCCCTGGAGACCGATCCCGGCCACGCCCTGTGGAAGCGCGACTTCACCGGCGCCTGCGGCCTGTTCGGCGTGGTGCTCAAGCCCGCCTCGCAGAAGGCCGTCCATGCCTTCCTCGACGCCCTGGACCTGTTCGGCCTGGGCTTCTCGTGGGGCGGCTACGAGAGCCTGGCCATCCACTGCGACCCGCAGCTGAAGAACCGCACGGTCCCGGTGAACCTGGAAGGCCCGCTGCTGCGCCTGCACGTGGGGCTGGAAAGCATCGCCGACCTCAAGGCCGATCTGGAACGGGGTTTCGAGGCCCTGGCCAAGGCCTAGATCCGTCCGCCCCAAATCGAAGGGGACGGCGCGGCCCGGAGGGTCTAGACAACCGCCTCGTTCGAAAGGCCCGTCCATGACCGTCCACATCGCCCTGCTGCGCGGCGTCAACGCCGCCGGAAACCGTCAGGTCACGGCCGACGAGCTGACCGCTTTGCTGACCGAGCTGGGCCATACCGATGCGCGCATGGGCCCCAAGGTCGGCGACCTGGTGTTCGCCAGCGGCGGCCAGACGGGCGCCGAGCTGCAGGCCCAGATCGAGACGGCGCTGATGGACCGTTTCGCGCTGCGCACCGACGTCTATGTCCGCACCGCCGACGCCTGGCGCGCCCTGGTCGCCGCCAACCCGTTCCCGGAGTTCGCCGCCCAGGACCCGGGCTGGATGATGGTGCTGTTCTGCAAGGACACACCCGACAAGAAGGTCATGGGCGCTCTTCGCGCCGCGATCCGAGGGACCGAGCAGGCGCGGGCCGAGAGCCGCCAGATCTATGCGACCTATCCCGACGGGATCGGCGGCTCGAAGCTGACCAACAGCCTGGTCGAGAAGACCCTGGGCGCGCGGATCACCGGCCGGAACTGGACGACGGTMCTGGCCCTCGAAGCGATGCTGGACGGCTAGGGGCGACTAGGCACGCTTGGCCAGCGGCATGGTCGTGATCAGCGTCTTCTGCAGGCTCGCGCCCGCCGGCACGGTCTGCCCCCAGCTCGCCCCGCCGTAGTTCCAGCCCTTGTTGATGTCGAAGCTGGCGGCGACTTGCGCCTGCTCGGCCAGGTTGGCGAGCAGACTTTGCGACATCGACGTGTTCAGCACGGCGCCGGCGCCGAGGCCGGCGGTCGAGAACGTCACCAGATAGCTGTCCTTCGGCGCGAAGATGTCGCCGCCCAGGCCGTAGAGCGGCGCCGAGACGAACGGCATCGGCAGGCCGCCCTCCGGTCCGGCGCCGAGCCCGGCGGTCAGCGGGTCCGTCGTGCCGTTGAGCACGGTCACGCCGCGGGGATTGCCGCCCGGCGTCACGGTGGGCGGGCCGCCGGACACATAGGTGAACACGTCGCCCAGGACGACCTCGGCGCCGACCGATATGTCGACGAGGCTCCCGCTGGTGGTCACGGTGGCCTGGAGGGTCGGTGTGAAGGTGATCGTGGTCTGGCCCAGGATCTCGGTGAGCGCGAACATGACCAGCGCCTTGGCGCCGGCGTTGTTGGTGTCGACCGCCCGCAACACGTAGAGGGCGTAACCCAGGTCCTTGAGGGCGACCAGCGAGGTCTCGTCGACGGTGATCTTAATCTGCTGGATCGTGGACATGGCGGCTCCGGTGGCGGGGTTGCGATCGGCCAAGCTTGCGCGAACTCTGGCTGCTGCACAATCCAGGAGCGAATCCGTCAGCCGGGCTTGGGCAGTCTCAGCAGCCGCCAGGCCGCCGCCGTGCCGATCAGGCCGAACACGCAGGTCCCGTAGGCCGCATTGGCCAGGAACCCGCTCCAGGCCAGGTCCAGATGGGCGAAATAGCGGGTCAGCAGCAGGGAGACGCTGCCGACATAGCCGCAGGAGTCGGCGACATAGATCAGGAACCCGGCCGTCCCCACCTGCCCCGTCGCGGCGATCAGACGGTCGAACAGTATGCCGTTGAACGGCGTGTAGGCCATGTAGACGCCCGCCCCCGTCGCGATCATCCAGGCCACCGGACCGATCAGGCCCAGCCGCCAGCCCAGGGTKGCCACGCCCAGCAGGGCGAAGCCGAGGGCCACGAAGGCGAAGTTGAAGCCGACCGCCCGGCGGTTGTCGCGCACCAGGCTCAGCACGCCCAAGCCCACCAGCACGATGGCCGCCACCGGGATCTCGGACAGCGAGAAGATCGCCGCGGCGTTCTTGAAGCCCAGCTCGGCCCAGATCTCAGCGGCGAAGTTGTCGCGGAAATCGCGCAGGGCCGTCAGCACCACATAGACCGCCACCAGCAGGACCAGGGCCGGGGCGTGGGCGGCGAACATGGCGGCGCGGGCCTTGGCGTCCATGGGCGCGCGGCGCACCCGGGCCGCCTCGTCGGCCGGCGACGGCGGCGGCAGCTGGGTCAGGGCCGCCACGGCCAGCAGCAGCAGCGGGGTGAACATCAGTCCGGCCAGGGCGGGCATCCAGCGCTCGTCGACGCCCTGCAGCAGCAGGCCCTTGCCCACCGACTTCACCACGCCCGAGGCCAGGATGAAGCTGGCGCACAGCATGGCCCCCAGCGCCTCCGACAGCCGCCGCCCCTCGACGAAGCCGAACACCAGCCCCCAGATCATGCCCAGGCACAGGCCGTTGACGAACAGGGCCAGGGGGCCGATCACCGCCGGCCCGCCGCCCAGACCCAGCAGCGACAGTTCGGCCACGCCGATCAGCGCCAGGATGGCGATCCAGCGCCGCTGCGGCCGCATCTCGGAGATCACCTTGATGCCGATGATCTTCGACACCGCGTAGCCGGCGACCTGGGCGATCACCAGGGCGACCTTGAAGTCGATGGCCAGCGGCCAGCCGGCCATGTGCTCGTAGTGGGCGGCCGTGAACGGCTTGCGATAGGCGAACATCGAGAAATAGGCCGCGAAGGCCGCCAGCCCGCCGTACAGGGCGAAGGCCCAAGGCGGCGCCTTGGCTAGCGCGCGAGTGATCGGGCTCTGAGTCGGCGTGATGTTCCCCATGCCCCATGGGCGGGTCGTTTGGGGAGGTTCGTCAAGCTCACTCACGGTTGTCATCCCGGAAAGCGCGCAGCGCTTGTCCGGGACCCAGGTGAACCGCAAAGCCTTCGCCCAGTCCCCTGGGTCCCGGACAGCCTCTGCGAGGCTTCCGGGATGACAACGGATAGAATTCAGGCGCTTTTGGCCGCCACCATCTCTTCAACCGCTTCGGCTGTCCTAGCCTGGGCCGCCACCTCGCCGACCACGATGACCACCGGGCCGCCCTGGCCGTCCAGCCGGTCGCCCAGGGTCGCCAGCGTGCCGTGGGTGATGCGGGCGTCCGCCCCGCCGGCCTGCTCGACCGCCACGGCCGGGGTGCTGGGCGCGCGGCCGGCGGCGATCATCCGATCGCAAAGGGCCTGGGCCATCTCGCCGCCCATATAGACCGCCATCGTCGCCTCGGGGTCGCCGGCGGCGCTCCAGTCGCCGCTCAGGGCGCCGGCCTCCAGCCGGGCCGTGGTGAACACCACCCGCCGGGCCTCGCCGCGGTGGGTCAGGGGGAAGCCGAACTGAGCGGCGGCGGCGCAGGCGGCGGTGACGCCGGGCACCACCTCCACCGACACCCCGTGCTCGCGCAGGAAGCCGGCCTCCTCGCCCACCCGGCCGAACACCGATGGATCGCCGCCCTTCAGCCGCACCACCCGCAGGCCCTTGCGGGCCAGGCGCAGCATCAGGCGGTTGATCTCGTCCTGGTGCATGCTGGGCTTGCCCGCCCGCTTGCCGGTCTGGATGCGCACGCAGCCGGGCGGGGCCAGGGCGATGGCCTCCTCGCTGATCAGGGCGTCGTAGAGCAGCGCCTGGGCGCTCTCGACGGCCCGGACAGCCCGCAGGGTCATCAGGTCGACCGGGCCGGGACCGGCGCCGACGAGCAGGACTTGAGCGCTAGACATGGACGGGCTCCTTGCTGGAGACGGAGGCGGAAGCGGCGATMATCCGGGCGATCTCGGGACGGCAGGACCCGCAGTTGGTCCCCGCCCCCGTGGCGGCGCCGACCGCGTCGGCACTGGCGGCCCCGGCGGCGATGGCGGCCTGCACGGCCTTGGCGCCCACCTTCAGGCAGGCGCAGACCAGCGGTCCCTTGTCGACCGGAGCGCCGGGCGGGCGGCCGAACAGCAGGGCCGAGCGCGCGTCGGCGCCCAGCACCGGCTCGGCGAACAGCTCGGCCAACCAGTCGCGCGGCGGCAGGCGGCCAGTCAGGGTGACGTACAGCACCGCCACGAGGCGGCCGTCCTGAACCCAGGCGTCGCGCCGCGCGCCGGTGGCGGCGTCCTCATAGGTCACGAGTTCGCCGGCAAGGCCCTTCGACAGGGCCTTGCGCAAGGCGGCGCGCTCGACCTCGTCGCCTCGGCCGGCGAACTCGTGTTGCTGGCAGGCGTCGTGGGGGATACGCCGCCAGACGAGGTCCAGCCCGGGGGGTAGAGACAGGCTGTCCCGCGTGAGGAAGAAGCCCTTCCAGGTCTCGCGATAGGCGCGGATCCGGGCGGGGGTGTGCTTGAATTCCGGCTGGCCGGAGGTGGGGTCCAGGTTCGGCGCGACCAGCGGATTGGCGCGGCCAGACGGCGCGAAGGCGTCGGTCCAGTGCATGGGCATGAACAGACCGCCCAGCCGCTGGCGGTCGGTGACCTTGGCCAGGGCCACGGCCTCGCCGCGCGCCGTGATCACCCGCGCCAGGGCGCCGTCCTTGACCCCCAGGACCTCGGCGTCGGCCGGGTGGACCTCGACGAACGGCTCGGGCGCGTGCCGGCACAGGTCCGGCGCCAGGCCCGTGCGGGTCATGGTGTGCCACTGGTCGCGGATGCGGCCGGTGTTCAGCGACATCGGATAGGCCGCGTCGACCGCGTCGGCTGGTCCCTTCGGTCGGGTCGGGATCATGCGCGCACGACCGTCCGGGGTCTGGAAGCGGCCGTCGACGAACAGCCGCGACGTGCCCTCCCCGTCCGCCGCCACCGGCCACTGCACCGGCAGGAGTTCGGCGTAAGCCTCTGGCGTCAAAGCCGAAAGTCCAGCCAGGTTCAGCATGCGATCCGTATTCTCATAGGCCGTCAGACGGGCCCATTCGCGGAACACGCTGGCCTGCGAAGCCCAGCCGAAGCCGTCGAAACCCATGGCCCGGGCCACGTCGGCCACGATCCGCCAATCGGCCCGCGCCTGGCCCGGCGCGGGGAACAGCGCCCGCTGGCGCGAGATCCGGCGCTCGGAATTGGTGACCGTGCCGTCCTTCTCGCCCCAGGCCAGGGCCGGCAGCTTGACGTCGGCGAAGGCCGTGGTGTCGGTCTCGACGCAGTCGGACACCACCACGAACGGGCATCGCTCCAGCGCCTCGCGCACGCGGCTGGCGTTCGGCAGKCTGACGGCGGGGTTGGTGGCCATCACCCAGACGGCCTTGATCTTGCCGGCGTGGATGGCCTCGAACATGTCGACGGCCTTCAGGCCCGGCGCGCGGGCGGTGTCGGGCGCGCCCCAGAAGCGGGCGACGCGGTCACGGTCGGCGGGGGCGAAGTCCATGTGCCCGGCCAGGGTGTTGGCCATGCCGCCGGTCTCGCGCCCGCCCATCGCGTTGGGCTGGCCAGTGATCGAGAACGGGCAACCGCCGGGCTTGCCGATCCGTCCAGTGGCCAGGTGGACGTTGAGGATCGACAGCCCCTTGGCGGTGCCCTGGGCCGACTGGTTGGCGCCCATCGAGAACAGGCTGACCGTACGCTMGTGGGCCGCGAACAGGTCGAAGAAGCTTAGCACATCCTCGACCGGCACGCCGCAATCGGTGGCGACGGCGGCCGGCGACTGGTCCAATTCCTCAAGCGCTTCCATGACTTCCGCGAAACCGTTCACGTGGGCGGCGATGTAGTCGCGGTCGATGGCGTCGATGCGGATCAGGTGGGCCAGCAGGCCGTTCCACAGCCGCACGTCGCTCTGCGGGGCGATGGCCAGGTGCAGGTCCGCGCCCTCGGCGGTGTCGGTGCGGCGCGGGTCGATGACCACATGCTTCTGGCCGCGCGCCCTCGCCGCCTCCATGCGCCGGAACAGCACCGGATGGGTCCAGGCGGCGTTGTGGCCGCTGAACACCACCAGGTCGGCCAAGTCCAGGTCCTCGTAGCAACCGGGCACCAGGTCGGCGCCGAAGGCCTGCTTGTGGGCCGCCACGGCCGAGGCCATGCACAGGCGGCTGTTGGTGTCGATGTTGCCCGAGCCGATGAAGCCCTTCATCAGCTTGTTGGCGACGTAGTAGTCCTCGGTCAGCAGCTGGCCCGAGACGTAGAAGGCCACGCTGTCGGGGCCGTGCCTGGCGATGGTGTCCTTGAAGCGCTTGGCGACCAGGGCCGTGGCGTCGTTCCAGGACGCCGCCTTGCCGTTGATCGTCGGCTCCAGCAGCCGGCCCTGCAGCCCCACCGTCGCCCCCAGCGCCGTGCCCTTGGAGCACAGGCGGCCGAGATTGGCCGGGTGGGCCTTGTCGCCCGTCACCAACAGGGCGCGCTCCTGGACGACCGCGCCCGAGACGCCGCAACCCACCCCGCAATAGGGGCAGGTCGTCTTGACGCTCGGGACGGCCGACCCGTCAGCCATGGACGTCTAGGCTCAGCAAGAGACGGCCTTCACGGACCTCCAGCGGCACGACCGGCGTGCAGCCCTTGCCCTTGTCGGCGCCCATGGCCTCGCCCGAGGCCAGGTCGATGTTCCACGAGTGCAGCGGACAGGTCACCGCCCGGCCGTGGACGATGCCCTGGCTCAGCGGTCCGCCCTTGTGCGGACAGGCGTCCATCAGCGCGAACACCTCGCCGTCGCCGGTGCGGAAGATGGCGATGTCGCCGCGCGGGCTGGGCACCCGGCGCGCGCCCCGACGGGGCACGTCCGTGACCGCGCCGACATCGACCCAGACCGGAACTTTCACATGTGCGTTCATGCGGGGGCGAACTCCATCCGGCGGCTCATGGGGGTGAATTCCTCGGTGTGGCGGCCGGCCACGCGCTCGGCCCAGGGGTCGAGGCGGGCGAAGCGCTGCGAGAACACGAAGCGGTCGTAGAGGGCCTTGCGCTGGTCGGGGTCGAGGACCTTGTCCTGGATGCTCTCCAGGCCCACGCGCGCCATCCACTTGTAGACCCGCTCCAGGTACCAGCCCTCCTCGCGGTACAGCTGCATGGCGGCGGCGATCACCCAGACGGCCTCGTCCTCGGTGGCCACCCGGGTCAGCACCTGGGTGCCCTGGATGTGCAGGCCGGCGGCGCCGCCGATGTGGATCTCGTAACCGCTGTCGACGCAGACCACGCCGAAGTCCTTGCAGGTGGCCTCGGCGCAGTTGCGCGGGCAGCCCGACACCGCCAGCTTGACCTTGGCCGGCGCCCACGAGCCCCACAGGAACTTCTCCAGGCGCACGCCCAGGCCCGTGGAGTCCTGGGTGCCGAACCGGCACCAGTCGCTGCCGACGCAGGTCTTCACCGTGCGCAGGCCCTTGGCGTAGGCGTGGCCGCTGACCATGCCGGCGGCGTTCAGGTCGGCCCAGACGGCCGGCAGATCGTCCTTCTTGACGCCCAGCAGGTCGATGCGCTGGCCGCCGGTGACCTTGACCGTCGGGATCGCGAACTTGTCCGCCACGTCGGCGATGGCCCGCAGCTCGTTGGGCGTGGTCACCCCGCCCCACATGCGCGGCACGACCGAATAGGTGCCGTCCTTCTGGATGTTGGCGTGGACCCGCTCGTTGATGAAGCGCGACTGCTTGTCGTCGCGGTATTCCGACGGCCAGGCGCACAGCAGGTAGTAGTTCAGGGCCGGGCGGCACGACGAGCAGCCGTCGGGCGTGGTCCATTCCATGGCCTGCATGACGGCCGGCATGGACTTCAGCTGCCACTCCACGATCGCCTTGCGGACGTCCGAGTGCGGCTTGTGCGTGCACTTGCACATCGGCTTGGGCCCGGTCTGCTCCTTGAAGCCGTCGCCCAGGGTCAGCTTCAGCACCTGCTCGACCAGCGGCGTGCACGAGCCGCACGAGGCCGAGGCCTTGGTGACCGCCTTCACGTCGTCCAGGGTGGTGAGGCCCTGGCTGGTGATGGCCGAGACGATCGAACCCTTGCAGACGCCGTTGCAGCCGCAGATTTCCTGCGTGTCGGGCATGGCCGCAACGGCGGCGTTAGGGTCCAGGCCGGACAGCCCTTCCGTGATGGCCTGGCCGAAGATCAGGGTCTCGCGGATGTCGGTGACGCTGGCGCCCGAGCGCATCAGGTCGAAGTACCAGCCGCCGTCGGCCGCGTCGCCGAACAGCACCGCCCCGGCCACCTTGCCGTCCTCTATGACCACGCGCTTGTAGACCCCGCGCCCGGCGTCGCGGAACACGATGTCCTCGCAGCCTTCGCCGCCCGAGAACTTGCCAGCCGAGAACACGTCGACGCCCGAGACCTTCAGGCGGGTCGACAGGACCGAGCCCTCGTAGGCCCCTTCCCCGTCGGTCATGGACTCGGCCAGCGAGCGGCACATGTCCCAGATGGGCGCGACCAGGCCGTAGCAGTTGCCCCGGTGCTCGGCGCATTCGCCCACGGCGAACACCGCCGGGTCGGAGGTGCGCATGGCGTCGTCGACCAGCACGCCACGATTGACCGCCAGGCCAGCGGCCTTGGCCAGGCCGGCGTTGGGACGGATGCCCACGGCCATGACCAGCAGGTCGCATGGCAGCGTCCGGCCGTCCTTCAGCTTCAGGCCGGTGACCTGGCCGTCCACGCCGACGATCTCCTCGGAGTGGGCGCCCAGGACGGTCTCGACGCCGCGTTCGGCCAGGGCCTCGCGGAGCAGGAAGCCGGCGCTCTCGTCCAGCTGGCGCTCCATCAGCACGTCCATCAGGTGGACGACCGTGGCGGCCATGCCGCGCCGGGCCAGGCCGTAGGCGGCCTCCAGGCCCAGCAGGCCGCCGCCGATCACCACGGCGCGGGCGCCGGGCTTGCCCGAGGCGGCGACCATGGCCTCGACGTCGTCCAGGTCGCGGAAGGTGACCACGCCCTTCAGATCGATGCCCGGCAGCGGCAGGCGGAACGGGTCGGAGCCCGTGGCCAGGATCAGCTTGTCGTAGGCGACCTCGAGCCCGCCCTCGGCCACCACCTTGCGGCCTTCCAGGTCGACCGCGGTGACGGCGCGACCGGCGTGCAGGGTGATGGCGTTGTCGGCGTACCAGGCCTCGTCGTTGATGACGATGTCGGCGAAGGTCTTCTCGCCCGCCAGCACCGGCGACAGCATGATGCGGTTGTAGTTCACCCGCGGCTCGGTCCCGAAGATGGCGATCTCGTAGCGGTCGGGATCGCGCTTGAGGACTTCCTCGACCGCCCGGCAACCGGCCATGCCGTTGCCGATGACGACCAGCTTTTCCTTGGTCATGGTTCTGCTCACTGGAAGAGGAAGATCAGACGCGGATCGGACGGGCGTCGCCGCCGTGCAGGGTCGGCCAGACCGCCCGCCAGCGGGCCTTCAGGCCGGTCAGGGCGACCAGGGCGAACACCGCCAGGGCCGCGAAGCCCAGGAAGCCGACCTGGTAGGAGCCGGTCATCTTCTTGGCCATGCCCAGGGACGAGGCCAGGTAGAAGCCGCCGATCCCGCCGGTCATGCCGATCAGGCCGGTCATGACGCCGATCTCCTTGCGGAAGCGCTGGGGGGCCAGCTGGAACACCGCGCCGTTGCCGGCGCCCAGGGCCAGCATCGAGAACATCAGCACCGCCAGAGCCACCCAGGCCGAGGGCAGCTGGAAGCTGGCCGCCGACAGGCCGGCGGCGGCCAGGGCGAAGACGAAGGTCAGGGTCCGCGCCCCGCCGAAGCGGTCGGCCAGGGCCCCGCCGACCGGGCGGATGAACGATCCGGCGAACACGCAGGCGGCGGTGAAGAAGCCGGCGACCACCGGGTCCAGGCCGTACTCGGCGTTGAAGTAGATGGTCAGGGACGAGGCCAGGCCGACGAAGCCGCCGAAGGTGACCGCGTACAGCAGCATCAGCCACCAGGCGTCCGGAACCTTCAGGACGTCCAGGTACTCGGTCAGCTTCTTGGGCGCGGGCTGTTCCGGCGCGTCCTTGGCCAGGGCCAGGTAGACCACGAAGGCCACGGCCAGGGGGATGGCGGCCAGGCCGATCACGTTCTGCCAGCCGAAGGTCTTGGCCAGGATCGGGGCGAACAGGGCCGCCAGGGCCGTGCCGCTGTTGCCGGCGCCGGCGATGCCCAGGGCCAGGCCCTGATACTCCTGCGGATACCAGCGCGAGGCCAGCGGCAGGGCGACGGCGAACGAGGCGCCGGCCACGCCGAGCACCACGCCCAGGGCCAGGACCTGATGATAGTTGTGGATTCCCAACAGCCAGGCCGCGGCGAGGCCGGCCAGCACGACCAGTTGGCTGATGATCCCGGTCTTCTTGGGGCCGATGCGGTCGACCAGGACGCCGTTGACCAGGCGCAGCACAGCGCCGGCCAGGACGGGCACCGCGACCATCAGGCCCTTCTGGGCGGGGTCGAGGTGGAACGCCTTGGCGATGGCCACGCCCAGCGGGCCCAGGATCACCCAGACCATGAAGCTGAGGTCGAAATACAGGAACGCGGCGAACAGGGTCGGCGTGTGGCCGGCCTTCAGGAAATCACGAGAGATCATGATGCGCCTCGGATGTTGCGTGTCTGCGAGAGCGGGGCGGCGGCGCCCCGGGCGGGTGACCGCATCCGAGCGGTCGTCTCTGGCAGCCACGAACGCCGTTGTCCGAAGGCTTGATGTCAGTGGAACTTCAGGCGGCGGACGGAGTCACGCGCCATGTTGCGGTGCGGTGGGTACCCGGGTCGCTTCGTATGATCCGCGTGCGATTGCCCAACATCCAGGCGCCAATCCTGCCCGAAGTTTAGGCAAAATGCCGCCTGAACGGCCCCTGCCCCGCCCGACGGATCAGGGACGCAGGCGACCGATCGGGAAGGCGGCCGCGTAGCCCAGGGCCTTCGCCGGATCGAACGCGGCGCCGTCGAACAGGCCCGGGTCGGCGGGCGCGGCGTCGGCGAACACCATGGCCGGGTCGACGACCGGCCCCAGCGACAGCGCCGCCTCGCGGAAGAGATCGGGGCGGTAGACCCCGTCGGCCGCCTCGTCGAGGTCGAGTTCCGGCCGGACCTGCCCCCAGCGGACCATCTGCGACAGGAACCACAGGGCGTGCTCGCGGCGCGGCAGGCCGGCGGCGTCGCGGTGGAAGATGATCTCCGACCGCAGCGCGCGCGCCAGGGCCTCGGGCTCGACGCCCACGTGCTCCGGACGCGACAGCAAGGCCACCAGCTCGGCGTGGTTGCCCGGCTCGTCGGCCCAGGCGGCCGCGCGGATCAGGGCCCTCAGCGCCGCGCGCAGTTCGTCCGGATGCCGCTCGGCCCAGCCCGCGGTGACGCCGAACACCTTGTCCGGGCCGCCCGGCCAAAGCTGCGAGGCCTTGATCAGCACCTCGCCCAGCCCCTCGTCGACCGCCACGGCGTTCCACGGCGCGCCGACGCAGAAGCCGTCGATCTCGCCCAGGCGCAGGTGCTCGACCATGCGCGGCGGCGGCGTGACCACCAGACGCACGTCGCGGTCGGGGTCGATCCCCGCCTGGGCCAGCCAGTAGCGCAGAGCGTAGTTGTGCATCGACTGCGGGAAGACCATGGCGAAGGTCAGGATCGGCGCGTCCTGCGCGCGACGCTGCTCGACCAGCCTGGCCAGGGGAGCCGCCGTGATCAGGGGCGCGGCCATGCCCTCGGGGTCGATCTGGCGCAGCTGCGCCGCCAGACGCGTCGAGACGGTGATCGCGCTGCCGTTCCGGTTAAGGGCCAGCGGCGCCAGCATGGCCGAGCGCGGGTCGTTGAGGCCGGCGGCCAGGGCCATGGGCGCCAGCATGTGCGCGCCATCCAGCGCGCCGACCAGCACCTTGTCGCGGACCGTCGCCCACGAGGCTTCGCGGCTGAGCGCGACCTCCAGCCCCTCCTCGGCGAAGAAGCCCCGCGCCCTGGCCACCACCAGCGGCGCGCAGTCCGTCAGGGGGATGAAGCCCAGGGTCAGGTCGGCCAGCCCGCTCACGAGGCGTCGCCCTTCAGCACGCCGGCGAAGGCCAGCAGGTCGGCGGCGACCTGGCCGATCGGCTTGCCGCGGTCCATGGCCAGCTTGCGCAGCAGGCGATAGGCGCCGTCCTCGTCCAGGCCGCGCTCCTTCATCAAGAGGCCCTTGGCTCGTTCGACGGTCTTGCGCGACTCCAGGTCGGCCTTGGCCTTGGCCAGGTCGCCGCGCAGCTGTTGGGTCAGGGCGAAGCGGCTCATGGCCACGTCGAGGATCGAGCGCACCCGCGCCGGCGCCAGGCCGTCGACCACATAGGCGGCCACCCCGGCCCGCACGGCCTGCTCGGCCAGGCCCGGCTCGGAGCGGTCKACGAACATCACCACGGCCCGCGGATTGTGCTGTCCCGCCTCACGCAGGCTTTCCAGGGTGTCGCGGTCGGGGCTGTCGGCGGCGATCACCACCACGTCGGGCGCGAAGGCCGCAGCCTCGCGCTCGTCGAACGTGGCCGCCCGACGCACCTCCAGCGGCTGCACGCCCTCCAGCCCCTCGGCCACGAGGGCGGCGCGCGCGGGATCCGGATCGATGACGAGGACGCGCATGCCCTCCGCCCTAAGGCTCTCGGGCGACGGGGGGGAGCGGTGAAGGTCCGTCACGGGCGCGGTTGCTCGATCAGCCTGGGATTTGTGCACCCTAGCCTGAAATAGCGGCGCCGAAAGGCCTTCAGCGCGCGCCGCGTAGCCGGATCCAGGCCGCCGGCTTCTTGCCCGTCTTGGCCGAGACCTCGTCGCGCACCGGCCCGTAGCGGGGGTCCAGCAGCGCGGCCAGGCCGTAGGTGCCAACGGCGTTCGACACGTCCCAGGGATGGGGCGCGTACTCCGCCTGGCCGGCGGCGGCGCGGTCGCGGTCGAACTGGATCTTGGAGTTGGCGAACTCGATGTGGGTCTTCTGGCCCCGCGCGTAGGGAACCAGCCAGTCCAGGGCGGCGGCCAGGCTGACGCCGTTGTCGGCCTTCCAGGTCAGCCAGTCCTCGCCGTGCGCCTTGGCCGACAGGGCCGCCATCATCAGCGGATCCAGGTCGTAGGTCACGTAGTGCAGCGCGTCGCGCTCGTGGAAATCGAACACCGAGCCGTCGGGCTGGATGTTGGTCGAGACCTGGGCGCGGTAGGCCGCCCTCGCCCGCTCGATCAGCTTGGCGTCGCCGGTCTGGAAGGCGGCCATGGTCGCCAGCTTGACGCGGTGGCTCTGCCAGTTGGTGTTGAAGTTCTTCGGCTTGGCGTCCATCGCGTCCAGATAGCCGGCGGCCATGCCCCGCCACATCTTGTCGACCTTGGCGCGGGTCGCGGCCGGCAGGTCGGCCTCGGTCAGGTCGGTGGCCATCAGCAGGGTGTCGAAGCCGGTCTCGTCGATCGGGTTGAACGACGGCTCATAGATGTCGGCCCAAGCCTCCAGATAGCGGCCGGCCTGGTCGAGATAGGCGCGGTCGCCGGTCAGGCGCCAGGCCAGGGCCAGGTTCAGGACGATCGGCTGGTCTTCCTTGGCCTTCAGGCTGATCTCACGGATGCCCTTGCCCGGCAGGGTGCCCTCGGTGTGCAGCTTGGGGATCGCGCCCGGCGGACGGTCGAGGGCGGCCTTGGCCTTGGACAGGACCTCCTGGGCCGCCGGGGCCTGGGCGGCGCCTTTGGCGTAGTCGGGACCCAGCAGGGCGTAGTCGGCCGCCCCCGAAGTCATCGCCAGGGCGGGTGAAGCCAGAAGGGCCAAGGCGCCGGCCGCGCCCATCAGCAGGGTCTTCATGTCACGCGTCTCTTCGTACTGGAGATCAAAGAAAAAGGGCCGGGCTGTGCGCCCGGCCCTGCAGGAGGGGATCAGAACTTGGCGCGCATGGTCACCTGGTAGGTGCGCCCGTCGTAGTCGATCCGGCGCGGCAGCATCGGGTCGTTCTCGTACTCCGACCGGGTGGCGTCGGTCAGGTTGAACGCATCGACCGAGACCGTCAGGTCCTTGGTGATGTTGTACGAGGCCGAGGCGTCCAGCTGGCTGCGCGCCTTGACGGTGCGGGCGTCGCCGACGAACGAGTTGCCGGCCGCCAGGTCGTACTTGTCGCGCCAGTTGTAGACCAGGCGGACGCCGAACTTGTCGGACTCGTAGTAGCCGATGACGTTGACGTTGTTCTTCGACACGCTGGGCAGGGTGATCTTGTTGCCCGCCGTGTCCTTGCCGTCGATCTTCGTATACGAATAGTTCAGGCCGCCGCCGAAGTTCCGCCAGAAGCCCGGCAGGAAGTCGAAGTTCTGCTGGATGTTGAACTCGAAGCCCGTGACGGTCATCGGCGACTGGTTGGTCTTGCCGCTGATGTTGACCTGGGCGTTCTTCAGCGTGCCGCCGGCCCCGACGAACTTGTTGGAGCTGATGCACTTGGGCGAGCCGCCCGAGGTGTCGATGGTCAGGGTGCCCAGGTCGACATCGATGCCGTTGATCTTGCCGCTGGCCGGGCAGAGGATCGACTKGTCGGTGATCGGGCCGATATAGCCCTTGATCTCTTTGCGGTAGGCCGCCACCGAGATCAGGCTGCCCGGGCGGTTATACCACTCCAGCGACATGTCATAGGAGTCGGAGGTGTAGGGCTTGATGTCCGTGGCGCCCAGCGTGACCGTGTAGACCGGGTCGGTCGGCGGGTTCACGTCGACCGGGACCTGGACGTAGGTGGTCGGCACGTTGTCGCGCGGTTGCGGGCGGACATAGGTGCGGTAGGCGGCCGCGCGGAAGATCAGGTCCTCGCGCAGGTCGGCCACCACGATCGCCGACGGCAGCCAGTAGTCGTAGTTCTGCTTCGTCGTGCTGTTGGAAAGCGAGTGGTTGATCGCGCCGGCCTGGTTGGAGAGCGCGGTCGTGCAGTTCTTGCAGTTCAGGGCGACGATCTTGCTGTCGGTGTACTCGTAGCGGGCGCCGACCGCGCCGCGCACCGGGATGCTGCCCAGGTCGGTCTTGAACTTCGCCGTCAGGTACGCCGAGAAGACGTCGTTCTGGTTGCTGAAGTTGTTGTTCCAGTAGTTGCCGTCCGTGTAGTTGTTCACGAAGCCGTACGGCGTCAGGAACACGCCCGGCGAACCCAGGGCGAACTGGTCGGGCAGGCCGTTCGGATTGCCGGTCGTGCGCAGGTTCGTGTTGACCGGCGTGATCGCCCCCAGGACCCGATTGATGTCCAGGTTCATCCAGTTGCTGGTGGGGCCGCCCGCCTTGCCGCCGAAGAAGTCGCTGGCGTAGGACAGCTGCGACGCCATGTTCGGCATGATGTTCTGGGTCTGGGCGCCCAGCGCGCTGTTGCGCGAACCGCTCGACGTATACTTGTTGTGCTCGGCGCGGCCGCCGAACACCAGGTTCGTGAAGAACGAATTCTCGATCGTGCGGTCGAAGTCCAGCTGGAACGCATCGAGCACGTTCTGGGCCTGGCCGTTGGTGCCGGTGATGCCGAACTTGTCGCCGGCGACCGTGGCCGCCTGGCCGGGCATGACGGCGCCGGCCTGGGTGGTGGCGGTGGCGGTCGCCGGGATGGTGAAGCCGCCGGTCGGCAGGTGGGTCGCGTGCGGCGTGGTCAGCAGCGCCGTGTAGTTGGCCAGGTCCGTGCCGCCCAGGTTCACCGACGTGGTGATGCCGTTCAGGCCCGCCGAGCCGAGGTTGCGGTACGGGTTCTGGACGATGTCCAGCTCGATCTGGTTGGCGACCGCCTTGGCTTCCGACACGGTCAGGTTGGCCGTGGCCTTCCAGACGTCGTTGTTGAATTCCAGGGTCGGGTTGATGGCCCAGGTCTGGTTCTTGGCCGGCTCGGAACGGATCGAGTCGAACGTGTTGATGTTCGAGGCCGAGAAGCTGTTGATGTAGGCCCGGTCGCCGTTCGGCGTGTGCACGATGTACGGCGCGCCGATGTCGGTGATCTTGGCCACGGCCGAGGTCGCGGTCAGGCCGGTGTTGGTGCCGTTGCCCGGGCCCGCGTCGATATAGAGGATGTTGTTGGTCGCGTCCTTGAGGTTGCGCTTGGTGATGAAGGCGTTGGCCCCCAGCTTCCATTCCTCGTTGATCCGCCACTCGAAGCCGGTCGCGGCCGACAGCGTGGTGCCGCGGTTGTACTTGACCAGTTGGCGGGTCTGGCTGGGATAGTAGACCCCGCCCGGATTGGCGGCGATCAGGGAGTCATAGACGGGGTTGGAACCGGCGGCGGCCTGGTTGCCCACCTGGATCGCGCCCAGCTTGTTGGCCCACGAGTTCACCGTGATCGAGTCGCGGCGGAACTTCTCGTCCTTCCAGCCCACCACGCCGAACACGGCGAAGTCGTCGCTGAGGTGGGCGTTATAGCCCATCGAGGCCAGCGGGCTGCCCAGGTTGCCCAGGTCGTTGTACTCGTACGAGACCTTGGCGAAGCCGCCGTCCTTGCGCTGCAGCGCCGGCGCGATGCGCAGGTCGATATTGCCCGACAGGCCGCCGGCCAGGTCGGTGGCCATCGGCGACTTGATCACGTTGATCGAGGTGAAGATGTCGGAGTTGAAGGCGCCCAGCGGGGTCGAGCCGTTCAGGATCGGGTCGGCGAAGGCGCCGCCGTTCAGGGTGGTGCGGGCGAAGGTGCCGGGCAGGCCGCGCAGGCTGATCGTGGCGTTGCGGCTGTCGGCCTCGCGGTTGATCTGGATGCCGGGGACGCGCTGGATCGCCTCGCCGACGTTGAGGTCCGGGAAGCGGCCCAGGCCGTCCGACGAGATGCCGTCAGAGATCTGCAGGGTGTCGCGCTTGGTGGCGATGGCGTTGGCGTAGGCGGCGCGGAAACCGGTTACCACAACGGTGTCGACGACGCCGTCGTCGGCCGGGGCCTGCTCGGCCTGGGCGGGCGCGGCTTGTTGCGCCTGGGCGACCGAGCCCAGCGCCAGGGCGGCGCACGAGGCCAGCAGCGCGGTCCGCAGGACAAGAGTGTTTCGAACGGTGGTCATKATCCCTCCCCTGGCGCGTCTGAGTGGGCGCCCTTATGCGGCGACTTATCCGACCAATCGGCAATTGTGTCAATGATTGGTAATGCCACTTTTCAAAGTGGCAGAACTTTCTGGTCAGGCCAAAACCCAAGGAGGCAAGACCAGGACCGTCACGGCCTTGTTGCAAAGGCGAAACCGGCCGCGACGCCGGCGGCCGACAACGACACGTTGCACGCGCCGCCGCGCCGTCCGGGATAGGACCCGACGGCTCCGCGGCCGAATCGTACAGCCGCGATCATGCACGCCCTTTGAGGGCCGCGATGTCGGATAAGATCGGTTTTGGGGCGAAAACGCCCCTGTCGGCGCCTTAGGCCGGCGCCATCCAACCGCCGCCCAGGGCCTGGATCAAGGCCACGGCCGTGGTCTGCCGGGCCACGGTGGCGGTCACCAGGGCGCGCCGGGCGGACAGGGCCGAGGCCTGGGCCGTGACGACATCCGTGTAGCCCACTTGCCCGGCCTTGTACTGGTTCAGCAGCATCTGCTCGGTCTGGTCGGCGGCGTCCGAGCTGGTCTTCAGCAGGGCCTGGCGGCGTTCCAGCACCTGGGCCGCGGTCAATTGGTTTTCCACGTCCTCGAAAGCGGCCAAGGCGGTCTGGCGATAATCGGCCACCGAGGCGTCGTAGGACGCCCTCGCCTGCTCCACCCGCGCCTTGCGCGCGCCGGCGTCGAACAGGGTCTGGGCGGCGGTCAGGCCCAGGGACCAGGTGTTGGCCGAGGCCGAGAACAGCTTGCCGAAATCGGTGCCGCTGGCGTTGCCGGCCGCGCTGAGGCCGATGGTCGGGAAGAAGGCGGCGCGGGCCACGCCGATGTCGGCGTTGGCGGCGGCCACCCGGCGCTCGGCGGCGGCGATGTCGGGGCGGCGCTCCAGCAGGGTCGAAGGCACCMCGGCCGGGATTTCAGGCGTGCGGGCGCTCCAGGCGGGATCGGCGGCCAGGCGGAAKCCGCTGGCCGGCTCGCCGATCAGGGTGGCGATGGCGTTCTCGTAGGCGGCGCGGGTCTGGCGCAGGCTTTCCAGCTCGGCCTGGGCTCCGGCCAGCTGGCTGGTGGCCTGCAGCACGTCCGACTTGGGCGCGATGGCGGCGGCGTAGCGGTTCTGGGTGATCTGCAGGCTGCGCTGGTAGCCCTCGACGGTCCGGGTCACCAGGGCCAGCTCGATGTCGGTCTGGCGCAGGCCCAGATAGTTCACCGCCAGTTCGCCCTGCATGGACAGCCTGGCGCCGGCCAGGTCGGCCGCGCTGGCCTGCTCGCCGGCCTTGGCGCCGTTGATGCCCTGGCGGATGCGCCCCCACAGGTCCGGCTCCCAGCTGGCGCCCAGGCTGGCCTGGTAGCGCGCGGCGTTGCCCGAGCCGCCGGCCGAATTGACCGAGGCCGAACCGCCGGCCTTGGTCACCGAGCCCGACAGGTCGACCACCGGGAACAGGCTGGCCCGCTGCTCGCGCGTCAGGGCCCGGGCCTGGCGGTAGTTGGCCTCGGCGGCGGCGATGGTCTGGTTGGAGACGTTGACCTTGGCGACCAGGGCGTCCAGCGCCGGATCGCCCAGCAGGGTCCACCAGTCGCCGCGGTCCAGCAGGTCGCCGGGCGTGGCGACCTTCCAGCCGTCCAGGGCCTTGTAGGTCGCCGGCAGGGCCGTGGCCGAGGCGGTGACGTCCGGCCGCTGATAGACGGGCCCGACCGTGCAGGCCGACAGCAGGGTCAAGGCGGAGCCGGCGACGGCCAGGGACTTCAAGGACGACATCAGATGGGTTCCGGAGCCGAGGGCATGTGGGCCAGGTAGCGCTCGTCGCGCGTCTTGCCCCGCAGGCGGTCGAGATAGACGTAGACGACCGGGGTGGTGATCAGGGTCAGCAGCTGGCTGGCGATCAGGCCGCCGATGATGGTGATGCCCAGCGGGCGGCGCAGCTCGGCCCCCTCCCCGAAGCCGATGGCCAGGGGCAAGGCGCCCAGGGCGGCGGCCAGGGTGGTCATCAGGATGGGCCGGAAACGCAGCAGGCTGGCCTCGCGCACGGCTTCGAGGGCCGTCAGCCCGCGCGAACGCTGGGCCTCCAGGGCGAAGTCGATGATCAGGATGGCGTTCTTCTTGACGATGCCCAGCAGCAGGAACACCCCGATCAGG
Organism: Caulobacter sp. 05T431; assembly: GCF_056665975.1. Lineage (NCBI taxonomy): Bacteria > Pseudomonadati > Pseudomonadota > Alphaproteobacteria > Caulobacterales > Caulobacteraceae > Caulobacter > Caulobacter sp. 05T431. Next base: position 58,856 of record NZ_JBFTKU010000004.1, read on the forward strand.
GCGATCACCGAGAACTCCATCTTGAAGACCAGCAGGGCCAGCATCGCCCCCACCCCGGCGGCCGGCAAGGTCGACAGCACGGTCAGCGGATGGACGTAGCTCTCGTAGAGGATGCCCAGCACGATGTAGATCGCCACGATGGCGGCGGCGACCAGGAACGGCTGCTGCTTGTTCTGGTCCTGGGCGCTGCGGGCGCTGCCCTGGAAGCTGCCGCGGACGTTGGTCGGCATGGCGATGTCGGCCTCGGCCTGCTTGATGGCGGCCTGGGCGTCGCTGAGCGAGACCCCGTCGGCCAGGTTGAACGACACCGTGGTGGCCAGCTCGCCGTTCTGGTGGTTGATCGAGGTCGGGGTGGCGGCCTGGGCGACGCTGGAAATCGCGGAGAGCGGCGTCATCGGCGTCACCGCCGTGTTCAGGGCCGAACCGGTCGAGGCGTCGCGCAGCGCCGGGTTCACCGCCGCGCCGCTGGTTGAAGTGGTCGCCGTCGCACCGCTGGGCTTGGTCGGCACATAGAGGTCGTTCAGCGCCTCGGGCCCCTTCGAGAACCGGCGGTCCCACTCCAGGATCACGGCGTACTGGTTGATGTCCTCGTAGATCGTGGCGACCTGGCGCTGGCCGAAGGCGTTGTAGAGCGCGTTGTCGACCGCCCGGGGCGTGACGCCCATCCGCGAGGCGCTGTCGCGGTCGATGGTGACGAAGGTCTCGACGCCGTTCTCGGACTGGTCGCTGTCGACGTCGGTCATCACGTCGGACCGCGCCTTCATCGCCTCGGCCAGCTTGGGGGCCCATTGCTTCAGCGCATCGCTGGAGTCGCTGGTCAGGGTGTACTGGTAGGTCGAGTTGCTGGAGCGCCCGCCCATCCGCACGTCCTGGACGGGGTTGAGGAAGACGCTGATGCCGGTGACCTTCTGCAGCTGGGGCCGCAGGCGATTGATCACCGCCGAGCCCTTCTCCTTGCGATCGTCCGCCCCGTCGCCCAGCGGCTTGAGGTTGACGAACAGGAAGCCGCCGCCCGCCCGGGCGCCGCCGGTGAAGCCCACCACGGTGTCGACCGCGGGGTCCTTGCGGATGATGTTGACCACCTGGCGCAGCTTGTCCTGCATGACGTGGAACGACACGCTCTGGTCGGCGCGCAGACCCGCCTGGATCTGGCCGCTGTCCTGCTGCGGGAAGAAGCCCTTGGGCATGGCGACGTAGAGCCAGCCGGTCAGGCCGATCACCACCACCAGGATCAGCACCACCAGCGGCTTGGCGGCCAGGGCCCAGTCCAGGCTGTATTCGTAGGTGCGGTGGACCCGGTCGAAGCCGGCCTCGAACCAGCGGGCGATCCGTCCCTCCTGCTTGCCCCGTTTGGGCGGGCGCAGCAGGTAGGCGCACATCATCGGCGTGGTGGTCAGCGAGATGACCAGCGAGATCATCACCGCCGCCGACAGGGTGACGGCGAACTCGCGGAACAACCGTCCCACCTGGCCGCCCATGAACAGCAGCGGGATGAACACGGCCACCAGCGAGATGCTGATCGACAGCACCGTGAAGCCCACCTCGCGCGCGCCCAGCAGGGCGGCCTTGAAGCGGTCCATGCCCTTCTCGATGTGGCGCTGGGTGTTCTCCAGCACGACGATCGCGTCGTCGACCACGAAACCCGTGGCCACGGTGATGGCCATCAGACTCAGGTTGTTCAGCGAGAAGCCCAGCAGGTACATCACCCCGAACGTGCCCAGCAGCGACACGACGGTCGCCGCCGCCGGGATGAAGGTGGCCCGGGCGCTGCGCAGGAAGGCGCTGACCACCAGCACCACCAGCACCACCGAGATCAGCACCGTCACCTCGATCTCGTGCAGCGAGGCGCGGATCGAATTGGTGCTGTCGGAGGCGACCTGGACATTGATGTCGCTGGGCAACTGGGCCCGCAGCTCGGGCAGGACGGCGCGCACGCTGTCGACGGTCTGGATGATGTTGGCGCCGGGCTGGCGGGTGACCAGGATGATGATCGCCGGCTTGCCGTTGAACAGGCCGAGCGTCCGGGTGTCGGCGACGCTGTCGGTGACCTCGGCCACGTCCTGCAGGCGCACCGGCGCGTCGCCGCGCCAGGCCACGACCAGTGGAGCGTAGTCGGCCGCCTTGCGTCCGCCGGGGCTGGTATAGACCTGGAAGCGCCGCCCCGCGCCCTCGACCTGGCCCTTGGGCCGGTTGGCGTTGGCCGACTGCACGGCGGCGCGCACGTCCTCCAGGGCGATGCCGTACTTGTTCAGCAGGAACGGATTGACCGACACCCGCACGGCCGGCAGCGAGCCGCCGCCGATCTCGACGTCGCCGACGCCCGTCACCTGCGACAGGCGCTGGGCCACGATGTTGGACACCGCGTCGTAGATCTGGCCCGGGGTCTTGGTGTCGCTGGTCAGGGCCAGGATGATCACCGGGGCGTCGGAGGGGTTCTGCTTGCGGTAGCTGGGATTGCTCTTCAGCGTGGCCGGAAGGTCCGAGCGGGCGGCGTTGATCGCGGCCTGCACCTCGCGCGCCGCGCCGTCGATGTTGCGGTTGAGGTCGAACTGCAGGGTGACCCGGGCCGAGCCGGTGTTGCTCTGCGACGTCATCTCGGTAACGCCCGGGATCACGCCCAGGCGCCGCTCCAGGGGCGTGGCGACGCTGGAGGCCATGGTCTCGGGACTGGCGCCCGACAGGTTGGCCGAGACCGAGATGGTCGGATAGTCCACCTGCGGCAGGGGCGAGACCGGCAGCACGAAGAAGGCGGCGATCCCGGCCATGGCCAGGCCGATCGTCAGCAGGACCGTGGCCACCGGCCGCTTGATGAAGGGCGCCGACAGGTTCACGACGGCGCCCCCGGGATCGGGTCGGGATCCAGGCGATCCGGCGCGACGTGGTCGTCATGCTCGCGGTGGACGCCCTTGTCGGCCGGCGCGAAGCGGTCGAAGGCCAGGTAGATCACCGGGGTGGTGAACATGGTCAGCAGCTGGCTGACCAGCAGGCCGCCGAAGATGGCGATGCCCAGGGGCCGGCGCAGCTCGCCGCCCTCGCCGAAGCTCAGCATCAGCGGGATGGCCGCGAACAGGGCCGCCAGGGTGGTCATCAGGATCGGGCGGAAGCGCAGGACGGCGGCCTGGAAGATGGCGTCGCGCGGGCTCTTGCCCTCGTTGCGCTGCGCGTCGATCGCGAAGTCGATCATCATGATCGCGTTCTTCTTGACGATGCCGATCAGCAGGATGATGCCGATGATGCCGATCACGCCCAGGTCGTTGCCGGTGATCCACAGGGCCAGCAGCGCGCCGACACCGGCCGACGGCAGGGTCGACAGGATGGTCAGCGGGTGGATGTAGCTCTCGTAGAGCACGCCCAGCACGATGTAGACGCACACCACGGCCGCCAAGATCAGCCACAGCTGGTTGCTCAGGGAGTTCTCGTAAGCCCCCGCCGCGCCGAGGAAAGTGTGCGTCACCGACACCGGCATGCCGATGTCCTTCATTGCCGCGCGGATGTCTTCGACCGCCTTGCCCAGCGAGACGCCGGGCGCGGTGTCGAAGCCGATCGTGGTGGCCGGGAACTGGGCGACGTGGGTCACCTGCAGCGGGGCGGTCTGTTCCTTGATCGTCGAGATCGCCGACAGCGGCGTGGGCGACCCGCCGCCGGTCTTCAGGTTCAGCAGGCCCAGGGACTCGGGCGCGGTCAGCAGGCCGGGCTTGGCCTCCAGGATCACCCTGTACTGGTTGGTCTCGGTGAAGATGGTCGAGACGATTCGCTGGCCGAAGGCGCTGTAGAGGGCGTCGTCGATGTCCGAGGCGGTGATCGACAGGCGCGCGGCGGTGTCGCGGTCGATGTCGACATAGGCCGCCGCGCCCGTGGCGCTGGCGTCGCTGTAGACGTTTCGCACCGACTTCACGCTGGCCAGACGTTCGGTCAGCTTCGAGGCCCATTGCTTGACCGTGGCGGTGTCGGAGCTCTCCAGCGACAGACGGTAGAGGGTCGGGCCGGTCTCGGCGTCGATGGTCAGGTCCTGGGTGGGCTGCAGGTAGAGGTGCACGCCCGGCACGGCGGCGACGCGGTCGCGCAGCCGCTGCATGATCTTCTCCTGCGAGCCGTGGCGGTCGGCCTTCAGGTTGATCAGCATCTGACCGGTGTGGAGCATGCTGTTGTTGGCGCCGTCGACGCCGATGAACGAACTGAGGCTCTCCACCGCCGGGTCGTCGAGGATGGCCTTGGCGGCCTCCTGCTGCAGCCCGGCCATGCGGTCGTACGAGACCGACTGCTCCACCTCGGTGCGAGCCTGGAGCTGGCCGGTGTCCTGGGTCGGGAACAGGCCTTTGGGGATGATCAGATAGAGCAAGGCGGTCAGGACCAGGGTGCCGACCCCGACCATCAGCGTGAGCGCCTGGTGTTCCAGGACCCAGCCCAGGCCCTTCTCGTACTTTCGCTCGACCCGCTCGAACACGGCCTGGGACTTCCTAGCGATCCGCCCCTGGTGCTCCTCCCCGGCCGACTTCAGCCAGCGGGCCGACAACATCGGCGTCAGGGTCAGGGAGACCACGGCCGAGATCAGGATGGTGATGGCCAGGGTGATGGCGAACTCGCGGAACAGCCGCCCGACCACGTCGCCCATGAACAGCAGCGGGATCAACACGGCGATCAGCGACACGGTCAGCGAGATGATCGTGAAGCCGATCTCCTTGGCGCCCTGCAGGGCCGCCGCCATCGGCTTGACGCCCTTCTCCAGGTGGCGGGAGATATTCTCGATCATGACGATGGCGTCGTCGACCACGAAGCCGGTCGCGATGGTCAGGGCCATCAGGCTGAGATTGTTCAGCGAGAAGCCCATCAGGTACATCACCCCGCACGAGCCGATCAGCGAGATCGGCACGGCCAGGCCGGCGATCAGGGTGGCACGCAGGCTGTGCAGGAAGAAGAAGATCACCACCACGACCATGACCACGGCCAGCAGCAGTTCCATCTCCACATGGTGGACCGAGCTGCGGATACCGGTGGTGCGGTCGGCCAGCACCTTGACCTCGAGGGTGGCGGGCAGCCCCTCCTCCAGCTCAGGCAGCTTGGCCTTGATGGCGTCGACGGTCTTGATGACGTTGGCGCCAGGCTGGCGCTGGACGTTGACGATGATCGCCGGCGTGTCGTTGGCCCAGGCGCCCAACCGGGTGTTCTCGGCGCTCTGAACCACCTGGGCGATGTCGCGCAGGCGGATCGGGGCCTGGTCCTTGTAAGCGACGATCAGGTTCGAATAGTCGTCGACGGTCAGCAGCTGGTCGTTGGCGTTGATCGTGTAGGCGCGGGTCGGGCCGTCGAAGCTGCCCTTGGCGCTATTGGCGTTGGCGCTGCTGATCGCGGTCTGCACGTTGGCCAGGGTGATGCCGTACGACGCCATGGCCTGGGTGTCGGCCTGGATGCGGATGGCCGGGCGCTGGCCGCCGCTGAGGGTGACCAGGCCCACGCCCGAGACCTGGCTGATCTTCTGGGCCAGGCGGGTGTTGACCAGGTTCTGCACCTCGGTCAGCGGCAGGGTGTCGGACGTGACCGCCAGGGTCAGGACCGGGGCGTCGGCCGGATTGACCTTGGCGTAGACCGGCGGGGCCGGCAGGTCGGCCGGCAGCAGGCTGTTGGCCCCGTTGATCGCCGCCTGCACCTCCTGCTCGGCGACGTCCAGGCTTTCACCCAGGTTGAACTGCAGGGTGATGATCGAGGCCCCGGCCGTGCTGACCGAGCTCATCCGCGCCAGGCCGGCCATCTCGCCCAGCTGGCGTTCAAGCGGCGCGGTGACCGTCTGGCTCATCACCTCGGGGCTGGCGCCGGGATAGAGGGTCTGGATCTGGATGGTGGGATAGTCGACCTGCGGCAGGGCCGACAGAGGCAGCAGCCGGAAGCCGACCAGGCCGGCCAGGACGATGGCCGCCATGAACAGCGCCGTGGCGACCGGCCGCTGGATGAAGGGACGCGAGGGGTTCATCGGCGCGGCCTATTCGGCCTGTTGCTGACGGCGACGGCGGTGCTCGCCGCCCTGCCCCTGACCGCCCTCGCCCGCCTTGCCGGCCCACTGGCCTTTCCCCTTGCCCTTGCCTTGACCCATGCGGCCGGCGGCCTGGCCGGGCAGCTGCACCTTGCCGCCTTCGCGCAGGCGGTCGCCGCCTTCGGTGATGACCTTTTCGCCAACCTTCAGCCCACTGACGATCGACACCTGGGTGGTGGTCGACGGGCCGGAGGTGACCTTGCGCTTGTGCACGGTCTGGCCCTCGCCCAGCACCCAGACGAAGGCGCCGTCGCTGCTCTGGCGCAGGGCCGTGGCCGGCACGACGACCGCGCCCTTGATGGTGTCCAGCTCCAGCCGGACATTGACGAACTGGCTGGGGAACAGCGTCCCGCCGGCGTTGGGGAACCGGGCCTTGGCCTTGACCGTGCCGGTGCCCGTGTCGACCAGGTTGTCCAGGGTCGAGAAGGTCCCCTTGTCGAGGGTGGTAGTCCGCGTACGGTCCAGGGCGATCACCGGCAGCGCGCCGCCGCCGTTGGCCCGGCTCGCGATGCGCGGCACGTCGTCTTGCGGGACGGTGAACTCGACGTCGATCGGCGAGACCGTGGTGATCACCGCCACCCCGCCGGCGTCGCCCGCCCCGATGTAGTTGCCGGCGTCCACGACCCGCAGGCCGACCCGGCCGCTGACCGGGGCGACGATGCGGGCGTAGCCGACGTTCAGCCTCGCCGTGCCGACGGCGGCGCGGTCGGCCATCACCGAGCCCTGCAGCTGCTTGACGGTGGCGGCCTGGGTGTCGACGTCCTGGCGGGCGATGGAGTCCTGGGCCAGCAGGGTCTGGTAGCGGGTCAGGGTGACCCGGGCGCTGGCCAGCTGGGCCTCGTCACGGGTCAGGGCGCCCTGGGCCTGCAGGAGGTCCATCTGGAACTGGCGCGGATCGATCTGCACCAGCGGCTGGCCGGCGCGGACCATCTGGCCTTCCCTGAACATCACCTGGGTGATCACGCCCGAGACCTGCGGCCGGACGGTGACCGTCGCGGCGGGCTTCACGGTGCCCAGGGCCTCGATGATTACCGGCAGGTCGGCCTGGGTGGCCGTGGCCACCGCCACGGTGCTGGCCGGACCGCCGCGCCGTCCGCCGCCGAAGCCGCCGCCCGGGCCTCCGGGACCGCCCGCCCCGCCGCCCTCGCCCTTGGGCGCGTGCATCAGGGCCCAGGCCAGCCACACGATCCCGACCAGAACCGCCAGGGCGATCGCGCCGCCGATGATTTGAGCCCTGCGGCTGACATGACGGATCGGCGGACGGGGTTCGGTCATCGAGATCTCAGGCGCGCGAGGCAAGGGACGGCGGAGCGCCGCCGCGGCGTCCGCACCATCAAACGCCACAATGGCGAAACGGATGCTCGGACGGCCGCGAGGGAGATCACGCCTAGGCTTACTTGCCCGGCCACGTTTGCCTGAACATTTCAGGCGCGAAACTTGTCGCGCCGCAACTTCGCCTCACTGGATTGGCCCGCGCCCGGGCCTGAAGGGTCAGGCCGCGTTCAGTCGCCAGGCGAAACGCGTGGCGATCGACACCGCGCCGTCCTTGCCGCCGGCGGGGCCGTCCAGCGTGTCGCTCTCGATGAACTGCAGGCCGGCCTCCTTCTGCGAACGCCAGACCACGCGGGTCAGGTGGATCCGCTTGGCGATGGAGTCCACGAGGAAGGCCCCCTCGGCAGGCAGGTCCAGATCGGCGACCGCGATCCGGGCGCCGCCTTCGGCGATGTCGATCAGCGAGACCTTCCAGGCCTTGCGGCCGTCGACCACATAGGCCTTGCGCTTGGTCGGCGTGCGGGGGTGGGCCCGCTGTTCGACACCTGATCTATGTTCGGCTTCGGATCGCATGGGTGCGACCCTAGCCAAGCAGGGTTAACGGATGGCGCCCGTCTCGCGGTCCAGATCGCGATTGACCAGCAGGACGTTGACGCGCGGCTGGCCGATGAAGCCCAGCAGAGGTCCCTCCTGGTGGCGGGCGATCACCGCCTCGACGGCGTCGGTCGTCAGCCCCCGAGCCTTGGCGATGCGCGGAACCTGGAAACGCGCGTAGGCCGGCGAGATTTCGGGGTCCAGGCCCGAGCCCGAGGTCGTCACCGCGTCGGCGGGGATCGCGCCGCCGGGGTTTTCCGCCCGCAGGGCCGCGGCGTCGGCCTTTTCCCGCTCGATCAGCTTGTCGTTCAGCGGACCCATGTTGGAACCGCTGGACGCCGAGGCGTCGTAGCCGGCGCCCGCCKCCGACGGACGGGGATGCAGGTATTGGGGCTTGGCGAAGGCCTGGCCGATCAGGGCCGAGCCGACGACCGTCCCCTTGGCGTCCTTGATCAGACTGCCGTTGGCCTGGTCCGGGAACGCCGCCTGGGCCACGCCGGTGACCGCCAGCGGATAGGCCAGGCCCAGCAGGGCCGTGAACAGGCCCATCGAGACGAGGGCCGGACGAAGATGCGAGAGCATGGACTTCAAATCTCCGAGCGCGCCTAGGCCAGGCCCAGGGCGGAAATGACGATATCGATCAGCTTGATGCCGACGAACGGGGCGATCAGGCCGCCCAGGCCGTAGAGCGTCAGGTTGCGCGACAACAGCTTGCCGGCGCCGACGGCGCGGTACTTCACGCCCTTCAGGGCCAGCGGGATCAGGGCCACGATGATCACGGCGTTGAAGATCACCGCCGACAGGATCGCGCTCTGCGGGCTGTGCAGGCGCATGATGTTCAGCGCGCCCAAGGCCGGCAGGGCCACCACGAACATCGCCGGGATGATGGCGAAGTACTTGGCCACGTCGTTGGCGATCGAGAAGGTCGTCAGGGCGCCGCGGGTGATCAGCATCTGCTTGCCCACCTCGACGATCTCGATGACCTTGGTCGGATCGCTGTCGAGGTCGACCATGTTGCCGGCCTCGCGGGCGGCCTGGGCGCCGGTCTGCATGGCCACGCCGACGTCGGCCTGGGCCAGGGCGGGCGCGTCGTTGGCGCCGTCGCCGCACATGGCCACCAGCCGCCCCCTGCCCTGCTCCTCGCGGATCAGCCGCAGCTTGTCCTCGGGGGTGGCCTCGGCCAGGAAGTCGTCGACGCCGGCCTCCGAGGCGATGGCGGCGGCGGTCACCGGGTTGTCGCCGGTGATCATCACCGTGCGCAGGCCCATGCGGCGCAGGTCGGCGAAGCGCGCCTTCACGCCCGGCTTGACCACGTCCTTCAGGTGGATGACGCCGACCAGGACGCCGTTCTCGCTGACCGCCAGGGGCGTGCCGCCCGAGCGGGCGATGCGGTCGACGGCGGCGGTGATCTCGGCCGGGATCAGCTTGGGGTCCAGGGCGAGCGAGCGATAGACCGCGTCCACCGCCCCCTTGCGCCAGGACATGCCGCCGGCGTCGAGGCCCGACTGGCGGGTCGAGGCGCTGAAGGCGATCGAGGTCGCACCCTCGGGGGTGTCGATGACAATCCCCTGGTTGCGGCCCAGTTCGATGATCGAACGGCCTTCCGGCGTCTCGTCGGCCAATGAGGCGCTGACGGCGGCGCGCAGGGCGGCCTCGGGCGGCACGCCCGGCGCGGCGATCACCTCGGTGGCCATGCGGTTGCCGAAGGTGATGGTGCCGGTCTTGTCCAGCAGCAGGGTGTCGACGTCGCCCGCCGCCTCAACCGCCCGGCCCGAGGTGGCCAGGACGTTGTGCTTCATCAGCCGGTCCATGCCGGCGATGCCGACCGCCGAGAGAAGCCCACCGATCGTTGTGGGAATAAGCGTGATGAACAGCGCCCCAAGCACCAGCGGATCAAGGGCCACGCCCGAGAACTTGCCCAGGCCCAGCAGCGTGACCACCGCGATCAGGAAGATCAGGGTCAGGCCGGCCAGCAGCACGGCCAGGGCGATCTCGTTGGGCGTCTTGCGACGGTCCGCGCCCTCGACCATGGCGATCATCCGATCCAGGAAGGTCGAGCCCGCCGAGGCGGTGACCCGCACCTTGATCCAGTCGGAGACCACGGTGGTGCCGCCGGTGACGGCCGAGCGGTCGCCGCCGCTTTCGCGGATGACCGGGGCGCTTTCGCCGGTGATGGCCGCCTCGTTGACGCTGGCCATCCCCTCGACGATCTCGCCGTCGGTCGGCACCACGTCGCCGGCCTCGACCAGGATCACCTCGCCGGGGACCAGCTTGTGGGCGGGCGTCGGGATGATCGTGCCGGTCTTCTCGTCGATGATCAGCTTGGCGCTGGTGGTGACGCGGGTGGCCCGCAGGCTGTCGGCGGCCGCCTTGCCCCGCCCTTCGGCGACGCTCTCGGCCAGGTTGGCGAACAGCACGGTGGCCCACAGCCACAGCGACACCTGGACGGCGAAGCCGGCCGACTGGTGGGCGGCGATCGCCGCGACCGCCGAGGCGGTGGACAGCAGGGCGACGATCCAGGTGGCGAAGATCACCGGATTGCCGGTCAGCTTGCGCGGATCCAGTTTGACGAAGGCGTCCTTGGTCGCGCGGGCCAGGATGGCGCCGGACAGGCCGCCGGCCAGGAGGCTGGCCTTGCGCCGGCCCTCCCCGGCGTGGGTTTCAAGAGTCGTCATGATCAGGTCTCTCAACGGCCGGCGACCGCGGCGAGCACCTGGAAGTGCTCGACGATCGGGCCCAGCGCCAATGCGGGGAAGAACTGCAGGCCGCCCAGGATCAGGATCACCCCGATCAGCAGCCCCACGAACAAGCCGCCATGGGTCGGCAGCGTGCCGGCCGACGGGGCCAGCTTGGGCTTGGCCGCCAGCGAGCCGGCGATGGCCAGCACCGCCACGATCGGCAGGAACCGTCCCATGGCCATCGACACGGCCAGGGTGGTGTCCCACCAGGGCGCGTTGGCGGTCAGGCCCGCGAAGGCCGAGCCGTTGTTGGCCGTGCCCGAGGTGTAGGCGTAGAGGATTTCCGACATCCCGTGCGGGCCGGCGTGCATCAGGCCCTTCAGCGCCTCGGGCAACACCGCGGCGACCGCCGAAAAGCCCAGGACGCAGACCGGGATGGCCAGCACGGCCAGGATCGACAGCTTGACCTCGCGCGCCTCGATCTTCTTGCCGAGATATTCCGGGGTGCGCCCGACCATCAGCCCGGCGACGAAGACCGCCAGCACGGCCATCACCACCATCACGGCGATCCCCGAGCCGATGCCGCCGGGCAGGATCTCGCCCAGGTGCATCAGGAACATGGCGATCCCGCCGCCCAGGGGCATCAGGCTGGAATGCATGCCGTTGACCGAGCCGTTCGAGGCCCCGGTCGTCATGGCGGCCCAGGCGGCCGTGGCCGGCGCGCCGAAGCGGGTCTCCTTGCCCTCCATGTTGACGCTGGTGTCGACATGGGCGGCGACCTGGGCCGGGGCCGGCTGGGCCTCGGCGACATAGATGCCGGCGGCCGCGGCGAACAGCAGCACGCTGGCCGCGACCACCAGGGCGCGCACGTCCCTCTTGGCCAGGACCGAACGGCCGAAGGCGAAGAAGGCGGCCCAGCCCAGCACGTTGATCGACACGGCGGTGATCAGGTTGGTCAGGGGCGTGGGGTTCTCGAACGGATGGGCCGAGTTGGCGTTGAAGATGCCGCCGCCGTTGATGCCCAGCATCTTGATCGCCTCCTGCGAGGCCACGGCGTAGAGCGAGATCTTCTGGTCGGCGCCTTCCAGGGTGTGGGCGGTGACGCCGGCGGCCAGGGTCTGGGGCAGGCCCAGGGCGACCAGCAGCACGGCCAGGACGAAGGACAGCGGCAGCAGCACGTAGAGCGTGGTGCGGATCAGGTCGGCCCAGAAATTGCCGACGCCCCCTTCCCGATTGGCCACGAAGGCCCGGGCCAGGGCCGCGGCGATGGTCGCGCCGGTGGCGGCCGAGACGAAGTTCTGCACGGTCAGCACGACCATCTGGCTGAGCGTCGACATGGTCGTCTCGCCCGCATAGCTCTGCCAGTTGGTGTTGGTCACGAAGCTGACGGCCGTATTGAACGACAGGTGCTCGGAGACCGCGCCGAAGCCCTGCGGGTTCATCGGCAGCACGCCCTGCAGGCGCAGGACGGCGTAGGTGACCAGGAAGCCGACCAGGTTGAAGGCCAGCAGAGCCCCGGCGTAGCCGTACCAGGTCTGGCCCTTCTTCGGGTCGATCCCGCAGGCGGTGTAGAAAAACGCCTCGAACGGCCGAAGCACCGGGTCCAGCCAGGTGCGTTCGCCGTTCCAGACACGCGACATGTACGAGCCCAGCGGCCAGCCGATGGCGACCGCCAGCCCAAGCGTCAGGGCGATTTCCGCCCAGCCTTGCCAATTCATGGAATGCGTTCCGTCAGAACTTGTCGGGCCGCAGCATCGCCGCGACCATGTAGACCGCGACGACGATCGCCCCGGCGCCCCAAAGCACGTTCACCAGCATGGTCAGACGCGCCTCAAACCCACGGCGAAGGCGGCGAAGGCCACGAACAGCCCCACCCCCAGCGCCAGAAACATCAGATCAGCCATGAAAGGCCTCCCGCTAAGCTGGCGGGACCAGACCATGGGGCGGCGTAAGGGCTCCATGCGGGAGGCGGCGCGAGGCATAAGGGCGCCGTAAAGGTCCGGGCGAGCCTGGAGGCTCGCCCGGCGTCTAGGAGACGTCGTCCAGCGGGACGTTGACGCTGGAGATCTTGACCAGCGGCATCGTGGCGTTCGGCAGGGTGCTGTAGAGGATCACCTCGAAGCTCAGCGTGGCGCCGATGCCCGCCAGCGGCGCGCGGTTGGCCTGCAGCCAGCCGTCCACCACCCCGGACAGTTCGGTCAGGGCCGCCGAGGTCGGCGCGGTGGGCGGCATCAGCCCGATCGGCAGGTCGATCACCGGGCTGGCCGGGTCGGTGTTCAGCGGATAGGCGGCGTCGGCGCCGATCTGGGTGGTGAGGTAGGTCGCGCCGTCCGCCCCCAGCAGCTGGCCGAAGAACTCGGTCAGATAGGCGGAGATCGCGGCCGGCGGCGTCACCGGCGGGTCTAGGGTGGTCAGGTTGTAGGCGTCGTGGCGGATCAGCGGCGTGATCGGAGTGGCGAAGGCCACCGGGATCGTCGTGAACACGAAGGCGTCGTTGGTCGTGGCCCCGTTCTCCAGGTCGACGTTGCGCTGGATCTGGATCGAGGTGTCGGCCGACTGGAAGAGGACGGCGCCGAGTTCGGGGAAGGCGATCGTCTGCGACTGGGCGTCCTTGGCTTCCCGCGTCGTCATCAGGTCGCCGGTGGTCTTGTTGGCGTACTGATAGGCCGCCATCGCCCCAGCGGGCGGCGTCACCGGCGTGGCCGTGAAGGTGTCGGGCAGCACCTGGATCACCGGTACGGGCGCGTCGGCCCCGCCGACGTTGGTGACGATGATCGTCGCGGGCGACGCGTCGGCGGCCTGGGCCACCTCGACGCGGAACTGCAGGTTCACCGGCGGCGGGCCGACGGGCGGGGCCGCGAAGAACGGCGGCGGCGGGACCGGCTTGGCCCACTCGGCGTAGGCCGTGGCGAAGCCGGTGACCAGGGTGTTCCAGGCGGTCAGCGCCGCGGCGGCGTTGATGTAGGTGGTGCTGTCCAGCTTGGTGTCCGGCGCCACCTGGGTCAGGTAGGCGTCGAAGTCGGCGAAGATCGCCGGGGCGCATCCGATCAGGTTGGCCAGGGCGACGAACAGGCCGGTCTGCGGGTCCTGGTCGCCCTTCGGCGGGTTCACCGGCGCGTTGAACGACACGGTCGCCAGCAGCGAATCCTGGGCCGCCCGCCGCGCCGTGTAGGTGAAGGTGTAGTCCCACAGCGACAGCTGGGCCGGCGTCGGGTTGGCGATCGCCGAGCCCGACCCGGTCTGGCCCTGGGCCGTCGGCGGCGGCGGCAGGGCGCGCAGGGGAACTGGGAACTGCAGCGCCCCCGAACCGATCGGATAGCTGAACGGACCGGTGGTGAAGGCGATCCAGCTGCTCTGCTTGTAGCCGTCGATCCCCGCCACCGCGGTGATGTCGTTCTGCAGGTGGGTGAGCTGGTAGCTCAGCGTCAACGGGATCGACGCCTCCAGCGTCGGGTCCGAGCAGGTGAACAGGAAGGCCATCGCCGAGTCGGTGCTGGTCGCCCCCTTGGCGTTCAAGGCGATGCTGGCCACCGACAGCGCGTAGTTGGGCAGGTCCACCGGCGGGGCGGTGTTGACCGGCGCGCCGTAGAAGGCCGGCGGACTGGCCGTGCCGGGCGGCTGAGCTTCGTTGGTGGTCGCGCCGGTGACCGGCACCACGGCCACCGAGGTGACCAGGGCGGCGTTGCCCAGCTGCTGCAGCAGGGACTGCTTCAGCTCCTCCTTGGCGGCGGCCTTCAGGGTGTTGTTGGCCGGGCCGACCAGCACGGGTTCGATCGTGCCGGAGATGGTCTCGGCCAGGGCGGCCTTCTGGGCCAGGATCTCGAACAGGTCGCCAGCCTGGTCGGGGTCCTTGCCGGCCAGGGCGGCCACGATGAAGGCCGGGGCGGCGTAGGTCGGCGACAGGAAGGTGTCGATCGCCGTCAGCGCCTGGGCGCTCCAGACGTTGAGGTCCACGCCGGTGAAGGTGGTCGCCGCCCCCTGCCCCGGGCTCAGCCCCTTGCCGGTGACATAGGCCGGCAGGGTGACCACGCCCGAGGTCTGCGACTTGGCCACGGGCTTGGGCGCGTAGAACACCGGCTCGTCGCCTGGGGTGAAAGTCAGGCCGACGGTCGAGCCCGCCAGGGCGAACCGCGTCACCCACACCGTGTAGAGCTGGTTGGCCAGGGGTTCGTCGGGATCGGCCGGTCCGGCCCCGACCCGGTATTGCCAGGCGCTGGTGACGAACGCCGTCTCCATCTGCTGGGCGAACGGCAACAGGGCGTCCTGCGAGTCCTGGGCCGTGGTCGAGTACGGCAGGATCTCGGTCTGCACGGTCACGCCGCCGTCCAGGTCCAGGAGGCGCGCGTCGACCAGACGCGGGTTGCGGCTCTGCAGCAGGAACAGGCGCAGGCGGACCACGTTGTCGGCCACCACCTGGGTGATGTCGATCGGAACGGTCAGGGTGACGCCGACCGGGCCGGTGGGCGCCGTGCCGCCCGCCGCCGCCGCGGTCGTCTGGGCGCACTGGTTGGCGAAGGCGACGAACTGGGCCGCCAGCGCCGGGTCCATGGCCTGGACCCCGCCCGTCAGGCTGTTGAGCAGCGAGAAGGTGACCGCGGGTCCGCTGACCCCGGGCACGCCCTGGCCGTCATAGTCCTGGTTGAGCTGGTAGTAGACCTGGGCGAACACCGTGGCGTCGTTGGCGGCCGCGGGGGCCGGAACGCCGCCCGAAGGCTGATAKGCGTCGGTGTTCAGAGCCAGGGTGATCTGCAGCTGAGGCGCGCCGGCGGTCCCCGTATAGAGGTAGGAGGCGCTGACGTTCGGCCACTGGCTGAGCGCGATCAGGGTGTCGGTATAGGCGATCGGCATCGGCGGGTTGTTGAGCGGCCCATTGTAGCCGGCGGGCGGCGCATTGAACGGCGTGACCGTCTGGTTGCCGAACAGGTCCAGCCAGCGGAGGCTCAGCTGGGCGACGCCGCCGACGCCCCGGTAAGGGTTCAGGGCGGCCGGCGGCAGGTTCGGCAGAGGATTGGCCGGCGCCGGATTGATTTTGCTGTTGCTGTAGACCGTCAGCGCCTGCTGGTAGGCGATCGTCGCCGAGGCGGCCTGGCTTTGCAGCATGGCGCGGCGCGACACCGGGTTGCGGATGTCGGCCCGGGCCTGGGCCGGCGCATTGGCGCGCATCAGGGCGCTCTTGCTCTTGGGCGCCGACGACGAGCCGTCGCCGGTCGGCCCGAACGGCAGGCCCGGCTGGGTCAGGCTGAAGAACTGGTTGCCCAGGAAGCCGGCGTCCAGTAGCGAGTACAGCGAGAACATGTACTGCTGGCCGTAGGTCGGATCGGTGCTGGCGCCCGGCGGGTCGAGATTGGCCCGGGTCAGGGCCACGCCGACATTGCCCACCCCGATCGACGGGTTGGACGAGAAGCTCTGCGGATCGACGTTCAGGGTCGGCGTGCCGGCCAGCAGACCGGTCTGGGCCTGGGCCGCCGCCCCCACCTGCTCCAGGGTCAGGCCGAAATAGCCGGCCACGCCCGAGACGCTGTCGCCCGCGACCGCCACATAGGTCACCTGCGGGATCATCAGCACCGCGTAGAGCCCGGCCGTGACGTTCGGGTTGTAGCCCTGCAGTTGGGCGACGGTGATCGGCTGGAGCGCGTTCTTGGAATAGTAGTTGGCGACGGTCGTCCACACGTCGCCGGTGGCGACGTCGGCCGGCGTCACTTCGTGGAACATGCCGTTCAGGATGATCTGGGCGCCCTGGTTCAGCCCGGCCTGGGGATTGTCGCGCGCCACCTCGCCGGCCGTCATGCCGTAGCGCAGGGCGAACGTGGCCAGGGTGTCGTTCGCGTCGAACACCGCGGTGTTGGGCGCGGACTCCGAGACCAGGACCAGGGTGGACCGCGTCGGGTCGATGCTGGCGCTGGTCAGGATCGAGTTGCACACGTTGCTGAGCCGCGCGCCGACCGGCGTATCGCCGGACCGGACATAGGTGACCATCAGCGTCAGGGTGGCGTAGCCCGCCGAGTCGAAGATCCCTGGCGGCAGGGCCGCGCCCTTGACCAGCTCGTCCCAGTAGAAGCTGAACCCGCCGGACTGGACGGTCGAGATCTCCCACAGCAGGCGGACGGCGTCGGACGGCTGGTTCAGCAGGTCGTTGATCAGCACCGGCGTCTCGTCCGCCTCGCCGACCGCGAGCGCGCCGAACAGGCGCGGCGGCGGCGGATTGGCCTTGGTCGAGAGATTGGAGCGGGTGATGAAGCTGTAGACGTCCGAAGCGGCGTGACCGACCAGGCCGGGGATGTTGGAGCCCTGGTCGGCATAGGCCACCAGTACGCCGTTCACGATGTCCGGCCCCAGGGTGTTCATCTCGATCAGGATGCGCTCGAGCAGCACCGCGTCGCTGGGGGTGGGACCGATCAGCTGATAGGTGTTGGGCGCCATCTGGGTGACGGGCGGCGTGTTGCCCTCTCCCGGCGGCAGCACGGTGTTGGAGTCCGCCGTCGGGGTCTGGGCGCCGGCCGCCTGCTCCAGCTTGCGGATCTGGAAGTCGATCCGAGTGCAGAAGGCGTAGTCGTCGACAGGCGTGACGATCGGCGTCTGGGTGGCGGGGTCGGTCGTCAGGGTGGCCGGGGCGAACACCGGCAGGTGCTGCACGGCCTCCGACAGCGGCATCTCTTCCGTCAGGGCCGCCTGCTGGGTCTCGATCCGGCTGAGCAGCGCGGGCGCCAGTCGCCACAGATAGGGCTGGGCCTGGCCCGAAGCGCCCGTCGTCGCCGAGGTCCCGGGCGGCGCCGTGATCTTGCCGATCTCGTCCATCCCCGAGGTGTTCCACGGCGCATAGCTGGCGGCCGCGAACTGCTGGGGCGTGAGCGCCAGGGCGGGTTCCGGCTCCAGCGTCAGGTCGGGGGTCACCGTCGGGGCGCTGGGGTTGTAGCCGTACTGCTGGGCCCAGGTCAGCACGACCTTGAGATTGGCCGCGGCCTGGGTCAGGTCGGTGTCGCCGCTGAGGTCGTCGTCGTCGTTGGCGACGCCGTTGATTTCCACCCAGCCCAGGGTGGTCTTGTCTCTGGTCAGGGTGACCTTGTAGCTCGCGCCGTAGGTGGTGACCGGGAACTGTTGGCCGGTCAGTTGGTAGAGGCCGTACTGGTCCTGGTTGGTCGGATAGAGGAAGTTCGGCGACAGAGTCAGGCCGCTGTTGTTGGGCAGGCGCAGGCCCTGGAGCATGAAGCGCGAGACCATACCGGCGGTCTGGCCCACGGTCTCGCCCGCCGCCACGCCCTGGCTCAGCTGGTCGCCCGTCAGCAGGTCCAGATTGGACAGGTGGACCAGGGGCTCCTGCTTGAGGTCGAAGATGTTGGCCAGGGCCAGGTTTTCCGGCCGCGCCACGAACGCCGTCGTGCCGACGCCGAACCGGCCCAGCAGCGCGCCCAGGGTGTCGCCGGCGACGGTGGTGTAGACCACGGTCGGGATCAGCAGCGGCGCGCCGGCCAGCAGCAGGGTGTTCAGGTCGTAGAGGCTGGTCTGGGCCGCCAGGACGTCGATCGAGACCTTCAGCGCCGCGGCCAGGCCGGCGAAGCTGTCGCCCAGCGCCGTCGTGACCGACGCCGCGCCGATCGTGATCGTCACGCCCGCCTGCAGCAGGTTGGTGGCGTTCTGGTTGCTGACGATCAGGGCCGCCGAGGTGGTCGTGTATTGCGGTCCGCTGAAGCGCGTGGCGACAGCCGACAGGGACTCGATGATCGTCGCCTTGGTCGTGTCGTCGACCCGGGTCTGGACGCTGGTCGTGACGCCGTCGAAATAGAGCGTTCCGCCGACGCTCAGCGGGTTCTGCTGGTTGCCGTTGACCAGGTCCTCGTAGGTGAAGCGCGGATTGAGCTCGCCCGTCTGAGCGAAGGCCATGATCGCATTGAGGGAATCCCCCGGCCGCAGCGCGTAGGGGAACGAGGCGTAGCAGTCGATCGCCGCCTGCAGCAGTTGCCGCGAGATCATGGCGAAGGCGTCTTCGAACAGCACCTGGGCCAGGGACTCAGGCGCCTCGTCCACCGACAGGGCCTTGGGCGCCGGCGCGTTGACCTCGTTGTTCAGCGTCGCCGCCAGCTTGTTGAACTCGGCGATCACCGCCGTGCGATAGGCCGGGGTGATCGCGGTCCAGGCCTCGAAGTCGATGGTCACCGTGCTGCTGGGCGTGGTCGGCGACGGCACGGTCAGGCTCAGGCCCGGCATGACGGGGAAGATCACCGCCCCCGCCTTCAGCGCGTCCTGCTGCGGCTGGCTGGGCGCGGTGACCAGGTTGACGGTGAAGTTGGATTTCAGGAACGCCAGGATGTCGGAGGTGGCCAGCGCCGGCTGCTGAGCCGGGTCGGCCAGGACCGCCAGGATTTCCTTCAGCGTCGCGACGCTGACCGGGGTCGAGGCCAGGGCCGGGCCGTTCGGGGTGGCCGGATGGGACTCGATCACCCAGGGCAGCAGGGCGTCGCACAGGGCGGCGAACGAGGAGCCGGTCATGTTGCCGTCGCCCGTCGCGGTCGGCGCGTCCATCGAGAACAGGGTCACGAAGGCGCCCTGCTGGTTGGCCAAGCTCAGCTGGCTCATGTCCGGCGCCAGCACGGTGAACTGCGGCGTCAGCACGATGGTCAGGGTGGGCAGCGCGTCGTCGGCCGTGGCCGTGTCGGCGCCGGCGGCGGCCGAAAGGCTGGCCACGCGCGGCGATCCGCCGAACCGCAGCGCCACCCGGGCCGGCCGCTCCAGCGCGCGGAGCGGCGCCGGGGTCTCGCCGAACGCCGCGAACATCAGCGACTTGGTCTGCGGGTCCCACGGCGCGGTGCTGTCGGAACCGATCGTCATGTCCTCCGAGATCGTCGTCGCGAAGGAGAAGCTGATGGAGAACGAGAACAGGCCCAGGTCGATCTTGACGGAGACCGACACCGAGACGGACGCCGACACCGACATCGGGATGGCGCGGTACGACTCGTAGGTGATCTGCAGCGCCAGGACGATCGACACGTTCACGCTGGCCGAGATGATCGCGAAGTTGATCGTGCCGTAGAGCTTGCCCTGGATGCCGAACTGGCCCCGGAGCCAGAAGTAGTTGTCGGCCTGGACCTCCTTGCTGGCGCCCACCAGGGCCGTGCCGCCGGCCACGGTCACGGCGTTGGAGCCGTCATAGGGGTGCCAGGGCGCGAACACGCCCTGGATGATGCCGAAGAAGGTGACCGAGAAGCCCGCCGACAAGATGCCTTTGTCGATCGAATAGCCCAGGCCCATCTGCAGGCCGATGCCGAACTCGATCACCGGGTCGAAGGTGCCCTTGTCGGTCTTGGGGATCTTGGTCGAGGTGGCGTTGCTGAGCTTGGAGAAATAGAATCCGCCCGACCCCATCACCGGGAACGGGCCGACGATGGCCTGGATCGTGAACGATCCGGAGAAGTCCATGTTGTAGGGGAAGCCCAGGTCGAACGTGAAGTCGCCGTTGGTGTAGATGGCGATGCCGATGGTCGGCAGGGTGACGTTCAGGGCCCCGAAGTTCAGTTGCCGGATCGAGCCCGGCAGCACCAGGTCAAGCTGGTAGACGCCGATCGTCGGCGTCACCTTCTTGTACATGATGTCGATGGCCAGGTCCTTGAGGACAGGGATCTTGTCGCCGTTGAAGCCCAGCCTCAAGCCGTACAGGTCCGGGTCGTTGAACACGACCATGACCTCGATCGAGTAGAGATTACTCTTGTCGTCGCCGACCCGGAACAGGCCGATGTCGGTGGCGATCAGCCAGTTGCTGTCGGCGTTGTAGCGCGGCTGCCCGTTCTGGGAGCTGGTGGGATCGACCGGGTTGGCGCCGCCCGTACCGGTGGAGGGGACGTTCTCCAGCGACTTGATAACAGCCTGGGTGCTGCTCATGTTCGCGGCGTTGATCGACACGTGCTGGCCCAGGGCCAGCAGGCGAAGGTCGAACAGCGCGTTCCCGCGGCCGGGCACCTCCGGCATCTTGGTGACGTCCTGGCCCTTGGTCGGGTCCTTGCTCACCAGCGGCTGCCACGCGGGGTCCGACGCCAGCGACGGCGGCAGCGTGCCGGAGATCGAGAACAGGATCTTCCCGGTCTTGGGATCGCGGGCGAAGTTGAAGCCGTCGATCACCATGAAGCCCAGATTGATCGGCGACGACAGCTTGTAGCCGGCGCTGACCGTCGTCGGCGCGTTGGCGGCCAGGTGGAAGGTCAAGAACAGCCCGTCCAGCGAGATCGAGTTCAGCACCGCCCACGGGCCGGACAGCGAGAAGTAGGACCGCCCGGTCAGCTGCACCAGCGAGGTGATCAGCGAGCCCAGGCTCCAGCCGTTCAGGGTGACGGTGATGGTCTCGGCGTTGCTGTCGTAGGTCCCAGTGACGCCTTCCCACTGCACGGCCAGGGTCGAGCCGCCGGCGCTGCCGGGCTGGTTGAAGGCGTAGGCGATCGAGACGGTCAGCCCCTGGACGGCGGCCACAGAGATCGTGCCGAGCACCGAGCCGGAGAACTCGCTGCCCGTCGGCCTGGAGCCGTCATAGGCCAGGGCCAGATTGGCCGTGCAGGCGATCGGCAGGCCCGGCAGGACGTCGGTTTCCCAGGTCAGGGCTCCAGAGATGTTGTACTTCGACGCCGCGCCCGTGGCGGTGGGGATGATCGCCCCGACGGCGAAGCTGTCGACGATCAGGGTCTTGGGCAGGAAGTCGGGCAGGAACTTGTCGAGGTCGGTGACCGCGAACAGCTCGCGCAGCAGCGAGCCCAGGTCCAACGGCTCGGCCAGGGCGCTCTGCAGCCGCCATTGCGGCGAAGGCCCCTGCCCTTCGTAGGCGATCAGCATGTCCAGCGCGATCGGCCCGATCGCCATCACCCCCGACATCGAGGCCGCATAGGTGGTGGACGGCGGCTTGACCGGCGGCGGCTGGGTGGGCTGGGGCGTCTGGGCCGACAGCGCCATGCGCATGCCGTCCAGCCGGATCAGCGGCTGGCCGTTCCAGGTGATGATGTCGACGGTGACGTCCACCCCGAACGAGAAGGCGTAGCTGGTGTTGGGCGGATCGATCATCAGCTGCACGTCGCTGAAGATCACGGAGATCCCGTCCGGCATGTGGACCAGGCCGCCGGTGATGGCCGGCAGCAGGTTGGCCAGCGAGACCTGGCCCTGGAACTCCGCCAGGATGACGAAGTCCTGGTCGATGGACAGCGCGAACTCGCCGCCGGGATTGCCCTGATCGTCGGTGAAGACGTTGGGCATGAAGGTGAAGGTCGTCTCGAACAGCAGCAGCTGACGGGACGCTCCCGTCGGGTTCAGCACGGTCCAGTGCAGGTCGAGAGAGGTGATGGTGAGATCGAAATTGCCCGAAGGATCGTCGATCAGCTGGTAGCTGAACCCGTCGAGGGTTCCGATCGACACCGCCGTCGAGGTGATGGTCGGGACGGTCTGGCCCTTCGGCAGCACCGTCGCGACCTGCAGCCCCTTGAACGCGATCTCGGTGAAGAAGCTCTGCAGGGGCGCCGGGACGTAGGCGATGTAGTTGGTGTTGACCCCGGCGATGGCGGCGATGTTGGCCGGCGTCAGCGGCGTGGTGGCGCCCTCCGGAGGCGCCAGGGCGATGGCGTAGTTGGCGGTGGCGCTCTGGATCACCACCGTGAATCCCAGCGCCAGGGGCGGCGTGGTGGTGGTCGTGACGACGCCGCCGAAGACGTAGCTCACGGGCTGCTCGGGCGGCGGATCATCGTCGCTCACGGGGCCTTCGGCGGGCGGCGGCGGATCGATCATGAAGCCGAAGAACGGCCCGCTGGCCTCCAGGAACAGGAAGGTGAAGGTGGCCGCCGACAACGGGGCCGTGAGGTTCATGACCGGATAGGGAACATCGTCGGTGACGCCCGACGCGTCGATCGGCCCCGACATCACCAACGGATTGGGGATCGCGGCGCCGGTCAGGTTGGCGATCTGCAGGACGGTGTTGGCGTAGACGCTCAGCTTCAGCGCGCCGACGAAGGTCATGCCGGGCGCCAGGGCCACCGTGGCGCCGCCGGGCGCCGGCCAGCTGGCCGTGCCGGTCGCCGTGGAGAACAGCAGGCTGACCTGGCTGAAGTTCAGGTTGTCGAAGACCCCGCCCACCATGAACGGGAAGCCCGTGGCGAAGGTCCAGTTGGACAGGTCGGTGCGGATCTGCACCAGCAGGTCGCCGCCGGTCGCCGGCAGGGTGAAGGTCAGGGTGACGGCGGTGTTGGCCTGCACCGCACCGAACACGCCGTTGGGCAGGCTGGCGGCGGTGATGGCGAAGCTGTCGCCCGCGACGGCGCCCACCTGTCCCTGCCCCACCGACAGCCCGGCGGCGTCGCCCAGGACGAACGCCTGCTTGAGCAGGGCGTCGAAGCCCGGCGGCGGCGTCACCCCGTTGTCGGTCAGGTAGGTGGCGTTCAGCACCACCGGCCAGGTGGCGGAAGCAAAGGCGGCCTGTAGCGTCTGGAGTGACAAAGCCGCCCCCTATCCGTTGAAGAACAAAGGAAGATGGTCGCTGGTGCTGCGGATTTTCCCGTAGACGTCCCAGCCGAGGAACCAGCCGCGGACGCCCTTGGCCAGGTTGAACTGGGGCGCGACGTCGGGCGCTTCATAGTTCGGCGCGACCCATTGCGGGTTCAGCCCCGCCCAGATCCAGTTGACTTCCTTGTTGAAGGCCTGGGTCCCTTGCGGGACGCCGCCGGGATCGGCCCCGACATTGCCGTAGGGCGAGCCGACGACGCCGTTGATGACCGTCAACTGAGGCGCGGCCGGCAGGCCGCCCACACCGGCCAGGTACAGCACGTTGTCGATGGACTCGGTGGCCGAGCCTCGACTGTCGCCGGTGTAGAAATAGCTGGGATAGTAGGCGAGCGACACGGTCTGGCTCCAGCACCGCGCGTTGCCCCTCGGCCGCATGTGGGTGGCGAAGTAGCCGCTGTAGCCGAGCAGCGGGGCCGGCGGCGCCCCGGCCGGCTCCAGCGCCACCGTGTAGGGATTGGCCAGGCCGGTGAACGGCGCGTAGCAGTTGGTGTAGGTGCTGTCGGCCACGCGCAGCAGCGAGAGGTTGAAGTCGCCCAGCACCAGTCGCAGCTCGTTCGCCGCCCCGGCGGAATTGATCGCGGCCATGGTCGTCATGGTCTGCAGGAAATTGGTCGCCCCCACGAAATTGGCCGGGGCGTGCACCGCGAAGATGTTGATGGTCCGCCCGCCCGCGTCGAGGAAGGTGGTCTGATAGGGATGGCGCACGCCGACGCCGAAATTGACGTTGGGCGGCGGCATGCCGACCAGGCCCGGGAACTGGACCCGGGCGGCGGAGTAGTTCCCCACGGGCAGGCAGTTGTTCCAGGGCGCGGGATAGGCCTGGGCCATCGGCACCGCCAGGTTCGGGACGGTCGGACCGATCCCGCCGTTCCACTGGTCCGGCCCCGTGAAGGTGACGCGGTCGGCGCGGAAATAGACCGCGACGGCCTCCTTGTTGCCCGTGATCAGGGGCGGCACCAGGCACCAGTTCGCGTCCAGCGCCTGCAGGCTGCCCAGCAGCGCCAGGACGCCGGTCGCCCCGCCGCCGCCGCACAGGACGCCACGGTTGTTGTTGTAGGGCGTCTCGATCTCGACGACGACGAAGATGTCCGGGTCCGTCTCCGTCACATGCCGGGAGATGTAGGTGAGGCGTTGCGCCGAGGACTGGTCGACCTTGATCGCCCCGCCCCGCTGGCGCTTCTTGGTGCTGGGGTTCTGGATCTTGTTGATCGCGAAGTTTTCGATGTTCCAGTACAGGACCCGGGTCATGCCGAAACTCCCTCGACGAGCGCGGTCGACTTGCCCTGGTCCTCGATCAGGGCGCCGTACCAGCCCAGGGCGCCCTTGCCGTCCGGCGAGCCGAACACGAACAGGTCGATGCTCGATCCCGACGGCAGCTTGGCGATGCCCAGGAAGCTGAGCGAGATGTCGCTGAGCCTCAGGGTGAAGGCGTCGGCCCCGCCGCCGGCCACCGGGRCCAGCGACAGCGAGATGGTGTCGACCTTCAGGTTGACGACGCCCTGCAGGCTGAAGGCGCTGGCGCCCGGCGCGGCCCCAGGCAGTTGCAGGCCGGCG
Organism: Caulobacter sp. 05T431; assembly: GCF_056665975.1. NCBI lineage: Bacteria > Pseudomonadati > Pseudomonadota > Alphaproteobacteria > Caulobacterales > Caulobacteraceae > Caulobacter > Caulobacter sp. 05T431. The sequence continues at coordinate 83,498 of NZ_JBFTKU010000004.1, forward strand.
AAGGCGGCGTAGCTGGTGGCGCTCTGCGGGGTCTGCGGGCTCCAGGCCATCAGCAGGGTCGAGTTGAAGCCCGCCGCCGAGGCTAGCGCGCCCGGGCCGCCCATGTTGATCAGGCACGAGACGCCGTACCAGGCCTTGGTCACGGCCGTCTGCGGCGGCGCGCCCTCGTCCAGCACCACGGGCAGGAAGCCGCGCGCGGCGGGCGTCGTGCCGGCCGCCGACACCAGGAAGGCCTGGGGCTGCAAGGTCAGGCCCGAGACCACGCTGCCCGCGCGCAGCACGCTGTTGGCCAGGTCGAACGCCAGGTTGTCCTCGACGATCGTGTAGGTGGTCACGTTGGGGCTGGCGACGGGCGAGGCCATGTCGATGTACAGGTTCGAGAACGTCAGCCCGCCGGTGGCGGTGGCCGCCGGGGCGTCGGCCGCCATGCCGTAGGACATCAGGTCGAACGCGGTGTTCTGCTGGCTCATCAGGACGGCGAAGTTGAAGCTGCCCGTGATCAGGATCCGGCTCAGGATGCTGGGCGGCGTGCCGTTGTCGTTGTTGGTAAGGGTGTTGAAGACCACCTTCGAGACCAGGACGGACCGCAGCACGTTGCTGTCGGTCACCATCACAGTCGGCAGGTCGCTCTCGAACAGGTAGGTCCCCTGCCCGCCCTCGCTCTGGTAGTAGCCGGTCAGGACCACGCTGTTGGCCGCCTGGCGCGTGGCGTTGAAGAACGAGGCGGTGACCGCCGAGCCGAACAGCACGTTGGTGGTGACCTGGACGTGGCTGCGGAAGTCGACCAGGGCGCTGTTCTCGAACAGGCTCTGCAGCTGCAGGACCGTGAAGTTGTAGGGTCCGGACGACGGCAGGGCCAGGGGCAAGGTGGGCGGCGCGCCGCCGGCCACGCTCTGGGCGAAGGCGGGCAGCTGGTAGTCCACCAGGCCGAACAGGCTGCTGGCGCCGGGGATCTTCAGGGTCGTCCCGTCGTAGCTGACCGGGCTGACCGAGACGCCGAAGTGGTGGGCGCGGAAATTGGTGAAGTTGATCCCGGCGGCCAAGCCCGCCAGCTGCGGCGGCAAGTCGGTGGGATTGATGTCGGCGCCCAGCACCAGGATGCCCCGCCATTCGGGGTTGGTGACGATGCTGGCGAAGTTGGCGTAGAGCGTGTTGCCGCCCTGGGCGGCCTTCAGCGCGATGCCGATATACTCCTTCAGGGCTTGGGACAGCACCGCGACGCCGATGTTGGGATCGGGGTTGGAGAAGTCGTCCGGGTCGGTCCAGGCGCTGGGCTTGTTGACCAGGTCGCTCAACTTCCCCTCGCAGAACTTCATGATCATGACGTTGCTGACGTTGGACGAGGCGGACTTGGCGCCGACATTGGCCTCCATCTTCCAGCCGGCGATGTCGACGACGTTGGCGAACTGGCCCAGATGCGTCGGATTGGTGATGACCGCGAACAACTGGTTGGTCTGGAACAGGCCCTGCAGCACGGCGTCGACGTTGCGGAACGACATCTGCGAGGTGGGATCGCCCAGATTGTTGGACTGGGCCAGGATCACCGCCTCGTAGTTGGCGTGGCCGCCGCTCTGGTCCAGTTGGGCCAGAAGCCCTTGCGGCGTCGTGCCGTTCGGGACGATGGGCGCGTCGGCGCCCGCGCCCAGCGCCGCCAGCTGGGTGGCGCGCAGCGCCTTGGCGGCGTGGACCTGGCCGCGCGCCAGGCTCTGCAGGGCGTTGCGCCGGGTGGCGCTGAGGACCTTGCTCTCATACTCGCTCCAGCCGGCCACGGGGATCGCCCCCGAGGCGCCGACCCAGGCGACGATCGGGAAATCCACGGCGCCGATGGGCGTGGTCGGCCGCAGGGCTCCGGCCACGGTCTTGCTGTTGGCGCTGAACGCCCCGCCCGGACCGTAGAGGGCGTTGCCTTGCGGCTGGGCGCTGTAGGTCGGCGCGTCGCCCTGCCCGGGGACCACCTGCGCCCAGCTGGTGATGTAGGTCGGGGGATCGGTGACCGGCAGCGTCGGCTGGGCCTTGCCGGTGGTCGGGTTGGCGATGTCCGACGGCGGCAGGGGGAACTGCGGCGTGTAGGCCGGGGAGATCCCGACGAACCGCAGCGCGTCCACGGACGCCGCGCCGACCGGGCTCAGGGCGAAGTTCTCGGTGCCGGCCAGGCCCGGGATCAGGACCACGGCCCCGCTCGTCCCCGCCGCGCCGGTCAGGTAGTCGCCCGCCACGGTCATGTAGACGTTCGCCTGGACCGGCAGCAGGTTGGCCCCGATCTGCAGCGGGCCGACGGGCTGGAAGATGAAGCCCCCGTCCTGGGGCGTGGGGCCCGTCGGGAGGACGGCGGCGCTGCGCGGCGTCAGGGTGACGGGGTCGTTGTTGACCGTCCGGAACAGGCTGGCCAGGGCCGAGGTCCCCGGGGCCGCGGCGATGATCGTGCGATAGATCCCCGTCGCCGGGTTCGAGGCCGGGCCGGTGCAAAACGGGTCGAGCGGGTCGAACGCCGCCACGTAGCCCAGGCTGGGCGTATTGGTCACGTCCAGCAGCTCGAACTGCTGCACCACGTCGCCGCCCGAGGCCTGGCCGTAGGCGTACTGCATGCCGATCAGGAAGCCGCCGAGCTGGCTGGAGACGGTCATGCCGCCCTCCAGCACGAAGCAGCCGGACATGTTCCCCGTCAGGGGGATGAAGGCGTAGTCGGAGGGGACGGTCAGTTGCAGCGCCTGGGGCGACCGGTAGCTGATGCCGGGATCCTGCGGGCCGTAGAACTGCAGGGCGTCGCCTGGCGCCGAGATGAAGACGCCCTGCGCGATGGACAGCCACATGTTGAGGCCGACCAGGGCGTTGAACGGGCTCTGCACCGTCCATCCGCCCGCCTGCTGCGAGAACGCGAAGGCGAAGCCGCTGGAGCCGGTCGACGAATAGGTCGGCGTGCCGAACACCGGCTGGGTCCCCGCGCGCGGCATCCAGACGAAGTACCGGCCGAAGAAGGTGTTGCCGTTTGCCAGCCAGGCCTGGACCGTCCCGACGAAGGTGTTGGCGGTGTCCGTGTCGGCGAAGCCGGGCGCCAGCGGTGCGTAGACGAACGACCCGCCGTAGACGTTCAGCGCCTCATCCAGCGAGATCGGCTTGTTGGGGTTGCCGCCAGCGGGCGGGAACATGTAGCCGCACCAGCCGGTCGAGCCGCCGCCAGCGACTTGATAGAGGTCGGACCCGAAAACTTGCTCGAATTGAACCGACATCTTTTGGATCTCCGACGATGGCGCCGTCCTGCTGCATCGGGAGCACCCCCTGAAGCGGCCAGAAGGCGATCGCACCGGTGAATCTTGTCGGCGGGATCGTCACGGACGAGAAAGTGCAGTCCAGGACGACCATGCCGTTCGATAGGTTCGAGGGCGGCGTCAGAGTCAGCTGCGCGCCCTTGTTCATTTTCAGATCGCCGATCACCAGGTCGAAAGGCGTCACGGATACATTCGACGACGGCAACAGAAAGCTGCTGTAGAGCAACGTCTCACCCGTCAAGTAATCGACTTGGGCTCCGTAACGCGCGCCGTTCAGTACAATCGTCCTGGCGCTAAGATTTCCCGTTAGATTGTAGTTGACGCGAAACAGCTCCAGATTAGCCGGCGCCGTCCAGGACACGACGTCACCCTTGAACGGAACGCTCTTGCCCGTGGCGTCCACCACGCTGAAGTCTCCGACCACGCTCGACGGGCTGGGATCCTGAACGACCGCTAGGCTGATGGCGCCGCTGGCGCTCATCCCATTGGCCGCCACCGAGAAGTTGTGCGTCGGGGCGGTGTAGGTGAGGACGGCTTCATCGACGAATTGGCCGTTCAGGGTCAGCTTGACGCCGACCTGCGCGACAGCGCCGCTGACGGCGTAGTCGATGGTCAATCCGGAGATGTCGCGCTGGCCGGACCAATCTTGAGCCCGGGCCAGCGCCCCCGAATAGAACACAAAGACCAGCGCCAGAACGCTGAAGCGAAGCATTCAAGCCGTCAGGTCGAGGTCAGGGTCCAGCTGGCGACAAGGCCGTTGTAGTCGTGCTTCGGCTCATTGGGCGCGCCGAAGGTGATGGCGGCGGCGTTGCTGCCGCCCGTCAGGGAGGTCGGCACGGTCAGGGTGAAGTTGCTGCCGGCGTAGATCACCGTGGCCGCGGCCCCGGTGCCGATGATGAGGTCACCCCCGACGACGCCGACGTTGGACGTCTGGATCAGCGTCGTGGTCCACAGGGTCTGGCCGGCGGAAATGATGTTCACGGTCGCGACGTTGTTCGTCGAACTGCCCTGGGAAGACACCACGGTCTGGATTTGAACGGTGGCGTTCAGGTTCCAATTATAAGTCGGCATTGGCTCACACCTTCTGGTTGGGTGCGCGCACTAAATCGCGGCTTAATTGTCGAGTCAATGGACAAGCGCTACTTATTCGATTATTGCAAAATCGTCACAACCTTTAGGAATCTTGTCGAAGAAATTCCGCATAAATACAAATAGTTATAAACAAGCTGCGCAATTGCCGCTCACGTCCGGGCGCGCCCGGACAGCCCTCGTGACCGCCCACGCCTCCAAGTCGCACCGGCGCGCCACTGCTCCGCTTGGGCCTGGCCAGAATCGCGACCGCCGGGACAGCGCGGACGCCAAGTTCCAAACCGCTCCCGAAAGCCTCGCGACGACACTCGGCGTGCTGGCCGCGGACCGGATTCCCACGAGAATCCGCCCCGACAGGACTGTTATTCCGAGCTTTCCGATCGCCAGACCAGATTTCGATATTGTACAACAATCTTCACATGCAGCACGACAAAACGCTTGCCGCCCTGTTCGGCGCGAAATAGGAATGAAGGCGTACGGAACTGGCAGGCTCTCGGTGAAGCGCAACGAGTCCGTGTGAGGAAACGTCTTTGGCAGCCACAGTGAAAACATCGGGCAAGTCCAAGGTGAAGGACGCGGCCGCGAGCTCGGTCCCGACCGCCGACGACCTGGCCCAGACCCTGCGCGCCCGCATCCAGAAGAGCGAGCTCGCGCCCGGCGAATGGCTTCGCGAAGTCAAGCTCTGCAGCGAATTCGGTGTGGGGCGCTCGATCGTCCGCCGCGCCCTGCGGACCCTCGCCGACGACGGCCTGATCGAGATCGAGGAGAACCGGGGGGCGCGCGTCTCGGCGACCACCGTCGAGGAGGTCTTCGACCTCTACGAGGTCCGCGCCGCGCTCTACGGCATGGCGGCGCGCTTCGCCTGCCTGCGGGCATCCGACACCCTGATCCGCGGCATGCTGACCAAGATCGACCGCCTTCTGGCCGACGCCGAGGCCAAGGCCCCGGCCGAACAGATCATGGAGGTCAGTGAATCGATCTTCGGCGACATGACCAGCTGCGCCAGCGCCGACGGCCAGCGCATGATCGAGGCCGTTCGCCGCAAGACGCGCTTCCACTTCTCGTACCTGGCCCTGGCGATCAACGCCAACGGGCCGGGCCCCTACGAGCACTGGCGGCGCGTGCGCGCCGCGCTGGTCGATCGCGACGCCGACCGGGCCAGCCAGTCGGCGCGCGACATCCTCTACTTCATGCAAGGCGAGGTCGCCCGCATCATGCTGGCCCGAGGGCCGCGCCTGATCTCCGAGACCCCGCTCGCGGAACCGGCGCCCGCGCCCAAGCGCCGCGCGCCCGCCAAACGGAAGCCCAGTTGATGCGGAACACTCTGCTCCGCCTGGTCGCGGCGACCGCCGTCTGCGCCCTCGCCGCCGGTCCCGTCGCTTGCGCGACTCCCGGCGCGGCTCCCGGCGCCGCCCCCGCGCTCCACGCAGCGGCCCCGTCGCCGGACATGCAGGCCCTGCTGGACTACCTGCACGATCACAACAGCACGGGCTTCGTCGTCATCGAGGACGGAAAGACCCTGGTCGACCAGACCTGGTCCGCTCCGCAGGACGACCGTATGTTCGCCAACTTCCTCTACGGCCCCGCGCCGGACGGGACGCTGCTGGAGGACGTCGCCTCGCAGCAGAAGAGCTTCGTGGCGATCCTGGCGGCCATCGCGATCGACAAGGGCCTGCTCGACATCCAGTCCCCCGTCTCCAAGTACCTGGGCGCGGGCTGGTCCAAGGCCACGCCCGAGCAGGAGGCGTCCATCCGGGTCATCGACGTGATGACGATGAGTTCGGGCCTGAACGAGCAGTTCGGCTACGTCGCGCCGCCCGGCTCGACCTTCTTCTACAACACGCCCGTCTACGCGATGACCAAGCGCATCGTCGCGGCCGCCGCCGGCCAGCCGCTGGAGACGATCACCCACGACTGGCTGACCGGCCCGACCGGCATGAAGGACACCGCCTGGCGCCAGCGTCCGGCGGCCCTGGCCTCGGTCGGCAACGCCACCGGCCTGGTCACCACCCCGCACGACGTCGCGCGCTTCGGCCTGATGGTGCTGCACGGCGGCGTCGCCGAGGACGGCAAGCGCGTGGTCTCCAAGGCCCAGCTGGACGCTCTGTTCACCCGGTCGGCCGCCAATCCGGCCTATGGCCGCCTGTGGTGGCTGAACGGCGCCGACTACACCCTGCGCGCCCAGGCGGGCCGCCGCGAGGGCCAGCTGATCCCGGCGGCTCCGGCCGACCTGGTGGGCGCGCTCGGCGCCTTCGACCGTCGGCTTTATGTCGTGCCCAGCCGCAAGCTGGTGGTCGTCCGCACCGGCGCGGCCACCAACGACGCCGACTTCGACCAGCAGCTGTGGCTGAGGCTGATGAAGGTCATCGGCTAGCGTCCGCGCCCAGGCGCTCCAACCCATTCTGAACCGGGAGGTCCTCCGAAGACGGAGCGGCCCATCCCCACCCCTATGCCTTGCAGGATGACGACCCAGTGATCGACGGCAGCATTCAGACCTTCTCCCTCACGCTCGACGCGATCCTCGACCACGCCGCCAAGTGGCATTGCGACACCGAGGTCGTGACGGCCCGCGAAGGCCAGGACAACGCCCGGATCACCTATGCGGGACTGCGCGAGCGCGCCAAGCAGGTCTCGGCTGTGCTCGCCGGGTTCGGCGTCACGGCCGGCCAGCGGGTCGCCACCCTGGCCTGGAACACCCAGGCGCACATGGAGGCCTGGTTCGGCATCATGGGCATGGGCGCGGTCTGCCACACGCTCAACCCGCGCCTGACCGCCGTCCAGCTGGCCTGGATGCTGGACCAGTCGGGCGCCCGGATCGTGATCGCCAGCGCCGACCTCGCCAAGCTGGCCCTGGAGGTCGCCGACCACGCCGCCGGCGTCGAGCACGTGCTGATCATCGACGGCGCGGCCGCGACCCGCCACCCGCGCGCCGTCGTCGAGACCCTGGACGACCTGCTCGCCGCCGCCGAGGGCGACGTGCCTTGGGGCCGGTTCGACGAGACTTCGCCGTCGGGCCTGTGCTTCACCTCGGGCTCGACCGGCGCGCCCAAGGGCGTGACCTACACCCACCGTTCCAGCTTCCTGCACACGCTGAAGATGCTGGCGGCCGACGTGCTGGCCGCGCGGGTCGACGACGTCATCCTGCCCGTCGTGCCGCTGTTCCACGCCAACGCCTGGGGCCTGCCGTTCGCGGCGCCGGCGGCGGGCAGCAAGCTGGTCCTGCCGGGTCGCCACACCGACGGCGCCAGCCTGGCCCGCCTGATCGCCGCCGAGGGCGTCACGGTGGCCGTGGGCGTGCCGACGGTGTTCCTGGGCCTGTGCGAGCATCTGGACGCCACCGGCGCCGCCCTGCCCTCGCTGACGCGGATCATCCTGGGCGGCGCCCAGACGCCGCCGGCCCTGATGGAGCGACTGGAGCGTCAGCTGGGCGTCACCGTCCAGAACAGCTGGGGCATGACCGAGCTGTCGCCGGTCGGCGTGTTCAGCACCCTGGGCGACATCGACGGCCGGGCCTCGGTGTCCGGTCGGCCGGCCCTGGGCGTGGACCTGATGCTGATGGACGAGACCGGCGCCCCCCTGGCCGACCAGCGCGACCAGGAAGGCCGCCTGCACGTGCGCGGCGCCGCCGTGATCGAGCGCTATTTCGGCCAGGAGCAGCCGGCGACCAACGCCGACGGCTGGTTCGACACGGGCGACCTCGCGAAAATCGACCGCAAGGGCAACCTGATGATCACCGGGCGCGCCAAGGACCTGATCAAGTCGGGCGGCGAATGGATCAACCCGTCCGAGATCGAGGCCCTGATCTGCGCCCTGCCCGAGGTCTCCTTGGCGGCGGTAATCGGCAAGGCCGACGCCAAGTGGAGCGAGCGGCCGCTGCTGCTGGTCGAGCTGCGCGATGGGGCGCAGATCACCGACCAGGCCCTGCTCGACGCCCTGCGCGGCAGGATCGCCTCGTGGTGGATTCCCGACGCCGTCGTCCGCCTGCCCGCCATGCCACTGGCGGCGACGGGGAAGATCGACAAGCTGACGCTGCGGGCGACGTACGGGAACTAACCCCCTCTCTCAAAGAGAGAGGGAGGGGCCCGCCGCCGCAGGCGGTGGGAGGGTGAGAGGTTTCTCCGCCCACCGGTAAACCCACAGCCGTTTCGCTAAGCGTCTTCAAGAGCGAAGTCGAACCTCCACCGTGGAGGCGACTGGTGTCCGCGTCAGAGCTTTATTCTGACGCGCTGTAACCACTCACCCTCCCACCGCTTCGCGGCGGGCCCCTCCCTCTCTCTAAGAGAGAGGGGATTCAGAGGCCCCTTCCTCCACCCAGTCCTCGCGCAACGGCCTCACCGCGAACAGGGCCAGGAGCGCCGCGACCAGGTACAGGCTCACCAAGGCCACCGCCGAGTAGCGCAGGGCCTCGTCGCCGAACCGCGGCTTCATGACATCGCTGATCCCGCCCAGCAGCCACGATCCGGCGCCGATGCCGATCAGGTTGTTGATGAACAGGAAGCAGGCCGCCGCCGTCGCCCGCATGGACGGCGGCACCAGGTGCTGGGCCGCCGTGGTCAGCGGCCCGACGAACAGGATGTTCAGCGCGTTGGGGATCAGCAGGAACAGCCACGCCATCACCGGCGACGGCGACATCAGCCCCGCCACGAACAGCGGCGCGGTGACCAGCCAGGCGAACGACGAGACCCGGGCGTAGGCGCCGCGATCGGCCCGGCCCAGCCTGTCGGCCAGCACGCCGCCGAGATAGACGCCCGTGGTCCCGCCCGCCAGCAGCAGCGAGCCGTAGAACCACGAGGTGGCGGTCAGGTCGAAGCCGTAGGCCTGGATCAGGATCGAGGGCACCCAGAAGGCCAGGCCATAGCCCGCCGTGCTGCTGGCCGCCGCCGCGAAGGCCAGCAACCAGAAGCTGGGCTTGCGGGCCAGGGTGGCGAACACCGCGCCCACCGGCGCGTGGCCGCCGGGCGTCGCCACGCGCGGCGGCTCCTTGACCACCAGCCGGAAGATCGGCGCGATCACGACGCCGGCCAGGCCGATGACGACGAAGGCCGCGCGCCAGTCGACCGCCTTGGCGATCGCCGCCCCGAACAGCACGCCCAGGGCCAGGCCGACCGGGATGCCCATCGAATAGACGCTCATCGCCCGCGCCCGGCGCTCGGGTGGGAAATACTGCGAGATCAACGCATAGCTGGGCGCGACGCCGCCCGCCTCGCCCACCCCGACGCCCAGGCGGAACAGGAACAGCTGCCAGAACCCGCCCGCGAACCCGCACAGGGCGGTGAACCCGCTCCAGACCACCAGCGCCCCGGTGATCACCCAGCTGCGGCTGGTGCGGTCGGCGACCAGGGCCAGCGGGATCGCCAGGGTCGAGTAGAGCGCGGCGAAGGCGATTCCGCCCAGCGCGCCGAGCTGGGTGTTGCTCAGGCCCAGGTCCGCCTTGATCACCGGCGCCAGGATGCCCAGGATCTGCCGATCCAGCCAGTTGAAGGTGTAGACCACCAGCAGCATCGCCAGCACCAGGCGGGCGTAGGCGGGGCTCGGGGTCGGCGCGCGCGTCTCGTCGGTCATGATGGTCCTCACGGTCGGGGAAAGGCGTCAGGAAGGGCTAGGCGCGGTCCTGCGCGGCCTTGGCGGCGATGAAGGCGGACCGGGCGGCCAGCCGGTCCCAGTAGGCCGAAATCTCGGGACTGAACTTGTGGTCCAGGCCCAGGTCGCTGGCGGACATCAGGGCGAAGCCGACGCACAGGTCGGCCATGGTGAAGCGCCCGGCGCACAGCCATTCGCGGTCGGCCAGGGCGCGGGTCAGATGGCGCAGACGCGACAGGAACCACTGGGCGTAGTCGTCGGCCGCCTGCTTCAGCCGGCGCTCCTCCGGCTCCAGCCGGGTGTAGCGCAGCACGATCGTCTGCGGGAACGTCAGCGTCGCCTCGCTACGATGCAGCCAGTCCAGCCACAGGCCGTAGTCGGGTTCGTCCACGCCGACGGCCAACGGCGTCGGCCCGTATCGCGTGGCCAGATATTGCGGGATGGCGGCGGACTCGGTCATCCGCACCTCGCCGTCGACCAGCAGCGGGACCGTGCCCAGCGGGTTCGTCGCCAGATAGCCGGGCGCCAGCACCCGCGGCGGGAACGGCAGCACGTGCAGACGGTAGTCCAGCTCCATCTCCTCCAGGGCCCAGAGGGCGCGGAAGGAGCGCGTGTCGACGCAATGGTAGAGTTCGATCATGCCCGGCCTGTCCCGTCCCCAAGGCTTGGCCCGGCGTCGCGACGACGGCTCGCGCGGCGCTTCTTCTTGTGCGACCAAGCCCCTTTTCATCGGCTGGCCGGAGGGCGTTGTCAAAACTTTTGTACGACAATCTTTTGCCTGTGGTGATACAAAATCCACAAGACCAAACCCGCGTCCTTCCACCTGAAGCGCCGGGCAAGAAACGTAAGGATGGGAGAGCGTTACGGATGACTTCACGCGGGAAACACGGCTTCGACGCCGCCAGGCTCGGTCGCATCGATGCGTTCCTGAAGGAACGGTACCTGGACTCCGGCAAGCTGCCCCACGCCCAGATCCTGATCAGCCGCGACGGCGAGATCGCCCACTTCAGCAGCCAGGGCGCGGCGCGCGAGGGATCGGCCAAGGCGATCGACGAAGGCTCGATCTTCCGCATCGCCAGCATGACCAAGCCGATCACCTCGGTGGCCTTCATGATGCTGGTCGAGGAAGGCAAGGTGGCGGTCGACACCCCCGTCGCCGACATCCTGCCCGAGTTCAAGGACGTGGGCGTCTATAACGGCGGCGGCGCGGGCGTGCCGTTCCTGACCAAGGCCCCCGCCGAGCCGATGCGCATGCTGGACCTGCTGCGCCACACCTCGGGCCTGACCTACGGCTTCCAGAACCGCAGCAATGTCGACGCGGCCTATCGGGCGACCAGGTCCAACGCCGGCCCCGTCGAGAACTGGTACGGCGAGCACGACCTGGACGGCTTCATCGCCGACCTGGCCAGGACGCCGCTGGAGTTCTCGCCGGGCCAGGCCTGGAACTATTCGGTCTCGACCGACGTGCTGGGCGCGGTCGTCCAGCGGGTGTCGGGCATGCCGCTGGACCGCTTCCTGGACGAGAAGATCTTCACGCCGCTGAAGATGCACGACACCGCCTTCGTCGTGCCGGAAGGCAAGGCCGACCGGCTGACCGACTGCTATGTCTGGGCCGGTCCCGACCTCGGACGGGTGATGTACGATCGGGGTGCGGAAAGCGTCTGGCTGCGCCAGCCCAAGCTGGTCTCGGGCGGCGGCGGCCTGGCCTCGACCGCCCTGGACTATTACCGCTTCTGCCTGATGCTGGCCAACGGCGGGGAACTGGACGGCGTCCGCATCCTGGGCCGCAAGACCGTCGAGCTGATGACGATGAACCACCTGCCGGGCAAGTCGGACCTGGCGAGCCTGTCCAAGTCGCTGTTCAGCGAGACGACGAACGCCGGCGTCGGCTTCGGCCTGGGTTTCGCGGTCACCCAGGACGTGGCCAAGGCGATGATCCCGGGTTCGCCCGGCGAATACTACTGGGGCGGCATGTTCACGACCGCCTTCTTCGTCGACCCGGTCGAGAAGATCCACATGGTCTTCATGACCCAGCTCAGCCCGTCGATGCTGTATCCGATCCGCCGCGAACTGAAGACGCTGATCTATTCGGCGCTGATCTAAAAGAAACGCCCGCTCGGCCAAGGCCGGGCGGGCGCAGTTCATGAGGTAAGCGGACAAGGTCCGGATCGCCGCCGCACCTAAGCTCGACGACGGCGATCCGGTCGGGGAATTACCAGCGGTAGGTCGCGCTCACGCCGAAGGTGCGCGGGCGGCTGTAACGGTTGGCCAGCGGGATATCGACCTGCTGCAGCTTCAGGATCGGGATCACCTGGTCGGTGAGGTTCTTCACGAACACCGCGATTTCCGTGCGGCGATAGTCGGCGCCGAAGCGCAGGTCGACGTTGTCGATGTCCTCCAGCGGGATGAACGGCGCGGACGCGGTCACCGTGTCCTGGCCGCCGCCGCGCGAGCCGTTGTAGGCGACGTTGACGAAGCCCGACACGCCTTGGACGATCGGCTGGCGGTAGTTCAGGTTCGCCGACATCGTCCAGTCGGGCGTCTGCGCGATCGAGCTGTTCAGGATCGGCGCGCCGGGGGCGGTCTTCACCTTGATGTACTTGGCGCTCTGGTTGGCGGCGTTGAGGCCGACCGTCAGACGACCCGGGCCGACCTTGAAGGCCGCGTCCAGGGCCGCCTCGATGCCCTTCACCTCGGCGGTGCCGGCGTTCAGGTTGAAGTTCTGGCCGGCCTGCAGGCAGGCGTTGGCGACCGTGCAGCCGTCGGAAACACTGGCGATCGCGTCGGAGGTCCGCGAGGTGTAGGCCGAGAGGCGCAGGAACACGGCGCGGGCGATCGTCGACTTCACCCCGACTTCGTAGCTGGTGGTGTTCTCGTTGTCGTAGGTCGGCTGCAGCGGGTTCGGGGCCACGGCGACGATCGCGCCGTTGTTCACGCCGCCCGCTCGATAGCCCGTGCCGGTCTTGGCGTAGGCCAGGGTCGAGGGGTTGAACCGATAGCTGACCGTGGCCGCGTAGCTGGGCGAGCTCTGGTCGAACTTGTAGGTCGAGGCCACCCCGACCGGCGTGTTCGTGTAGAGGCGATAGTCGGCCTGGGTCGCGGTCTTCTTGTCCTTGGAATAGCGCAGTTCGCCGCTCAGCGACCACGGGCCGACGTCGTACTTCAGCGAGCCGTAGATCGCCGCCGAGCGGTATTCCGACGGGACGACGCGGTGTCCGCCATAGGCCGCCGTGATGACGGCCGGGCAGTTCAGCGCCGTCGGGATCAACTTGTAGCAGATCGGCTGGGTCGGCGTGCCGCCGCAGATGCCCGAGGTGGCGGTCACCGTGCAGGGGGTGGTGACGACGTCGCKGACATAGGTGTCGTCCTGCGCCAGGAACTCCACGCCCGTCAGCCACTGCAGGGCGCCGTCGTGCAGGTCGCCCATCAGGTGGACGTCCTGGTAGAGCGTCTGGTCCTTGGCGTTGGTCGAGGTGCCGCCCAGCGGATAGAGGCCGGCCCAGCCCCTGGCCTGGAAGCTGGCCTCGGTGGCCAGGTCGACCGCGGCGGCGAAGTCCTGCATCGACCGCGAGAACGAGACCATCGAGGTCGAGGTCAGGGTCGCCCAGCCCAGCTGGTAGTTGGCGATCAACATCGTGCGCCGCTCGACCTGATGAAGGCCGTTCTTGACGTCGGAGCCGATGTCGTAGCGCGGGCCGGTGTAGCCCTGCGGCAGATAGGCGACCTTGCCGGCGGGGATCACCCACTGGTTGGCGAAGGTCGGCAGGTTCATGTCCTGCGCGTCGAACATCAGGTTGACGTCCAGAGGCCCGTCGCTGTGGCGGATTTGGGCGCGGACGATGTAGCCGTCGGTGTGGTCGTAGTATTTGTTCTGGTTGGGATTGTAGTAGATCCCGCCGCCCTGCCCCGTGACCTGGGCGCTCAGGCGGACGGCCGTGGTGTCGCTGATCTTCTGGTTGACGACGCCTTCCAGACGCACCTGCTTGAGGTCGTCGGTATAGGTGGCCGACACCCGGCCGGTGTCCTTGAACAGCGGCTGGGCCAGGACGACGTTAACGGTGCCGAATTCGGAGTTGCGGCCGTAGAGCGCGCCCTGCGGGCCCTCCAGCACCTCGATCCGCGAGATATCGAAATAGTCGATCCGCTTGAAGTTGCGGCCGCCAAGGGTGCTGCTGCCGACATAGGCGCCGTTGACGAACAGGCCCACGCCCGAGTCGGCGCTGGTGGCGCGCTGGGTGCCCGATCCGCGGACCGACACTTCCGCCAGGTTCTCGCTCTGCAGGCTGTTGAAGCGCACGCCCGGCACCAGTTGGAGCAGGTCGCCGACGCCTTCGATCGGGCTCTTGGCCTCGAGMTGGTCGATGCCCAGCGCGGTGATCGTCGAGGGCACGTCGCGCACGGCCTCCTCGCGGCGGCGGGCGGTGACGACGACGTCGCCGAAGGTGGTGACGGCGCCCTCGGTCTTGCTGGCCTCACTGGCCGCCGGAGCGGTTTGAGCGGTCGCCGCCCCTGGGGCCATCGCCGCGATGAGGGCGACAGCGGACGAGCACGCAAGCCAACGGACCATGCTTATTTCCTTCCCCGATTTGATGCCGACGTTTTTCCTGTCGGCTGAGCTGGACAATCCTCTGAGCTCGCCCCGCTGTCAACATTGTACGACAATCTTTGTCCAATTGCGTTACGTCATATGCGTTATGAGCCGCCGCGCGGCTCGGCGACCACGCGCGAAACCGGGCACCGGACAGGGCCGACCAACGGAAAGTCCTTGTTTCGTTGGGCTTGGCGCGACTCGACCGACCGTCGCGGCGTGAAGTCTCCGCCCGAACGCGCCGACATCACGATCGCCGGGTCGAGCCGATGCACCGCCGCGCCGCCGTCGTTCGTCCGGCCGGCGTAGACCTGATCGCACCGCCCAGGCGGCCCGACGCGGGCTCATCCCCTTCACTTGAGTACAATCAATATATTTTTGTCGTACAATCGATTGACACCCGCGGCGACCGGATGGTCTCTTCCCCCTGAAGCGTCATCCAGAACGCGGGGGAGTGAATGTCAGCCATGGGTGTTTCCGGCGGACGACCAAGCCTGAAGGTCGCCGTCATGGCGTCGGCCGGCGCGGCGGTCGAATGGTACGACTTCTTCATCTACGGCACGGCCGCGGCCCTGATCTTCCCCCACCTGTTCTTCCCGGCCGACCTCCCGCCCTTCGTGGCGCAGATCGCCTCGTTCAGCACCTTCGCGGTCGGCTTCGTCGCGCGCCCGCTGGGCGGCATGCTCTTCGGACACTATGGCGACCTCCACGGGCGCAAGCGCGCGCTGGTTCTGGCGATGTTCGTCATGGGGTTGTCGACGACCCTGATCGGCGTGCTGCCCGGCTACGCCCGCCTGGGAGTCTGGGCCCCGCTGCTGCTGGTGGCGCTGCGCTTCGTGCAGGGCCTGGCGGTCGGCGGACAATGGGGCGGCGCGGCCCTGCTGGCGATCGAGAGCGCCCCGCCCGGCCGACGCGGCTTCTACGGCAGCTTCGTCCAGGTGGGCGTGCCGATGGGCGTGGTGCTGGCCAATCTGGTGTTCCTGGGCGTCAGCGCCCTCAGCCCCGAGGGGGCGTTCATCGCCTGGACCTGGCGGATCGGGTTTTTGGTCAGCATCCTGCTGATCGTCATCAGCCTGGTCGTCCATTTCGGCGTTTCCGAGCCGCCGGCCGGAGCCGTCGCCGAGACGACGACGCCCATCGCCCCGCGCCGCTCGCCGTTGGCCGAAGCCGCCCTGGGCCACTGGCGCGAGATCCTGCTGGCCGGCGGCGCGTTCGTCGCCAACAACACCTGCTTCTACATCGCCATCACCTACGCGGTGGCCTATGGCGCGACGACGCTGGGCCTGGATCGCGACCTTTTGCTGTTCGCCGTGATGGCGGGCAGCCTGGTGATGGTCCCGGTCCTCCTCGTCTGCGGCGCGGCCTCGGACCGCTGGGGGCGACGCGGCGTCTTCCTGCTGGGCGCGCTGCTGTCGGGCGCCTGGGCGTTCGCGGTGTTCCCGCTGATCGAGACCGGCAAGCCGTTGGCCGTCGTCGTGGCGATCACCGTGCAGCTGGTTTTCATCGCCCTGATGTACGGCCCGCAGGCGGCGCTGTTCGCCGAGCTGTTCCCCAAGTCCGTGCGCTATTCGGGCGCGTCGCTCGGCTACCAGATCGGCGCGGTCGTCGGCGGCGGCTTCGCGCCGATCATCGCCACGGCCCTGTTCGCCCACTACCAGTCGCGGACGCCGATCTCGATCTATCTGGCGGCCATGTGCGTCGTCTCGTTCGTCAGCGTCATCCTGCTGGGCCGCCGCCTGCGGACACCGCTGGCCGACTGAACTGAACCCCTCCATTCTCGCGTCAGACCACGAAGGACATCGGCATGATCGACACCAGCAGGCGGACTCTCCTGGGCGCGGGCGCGCTGGCCTCGCTGGGCGGCGCGGCCGCCGCCGCCATGCCTGCCGTCCCTAACGTCGCCATCGAGGCGGACCTGCTGAAGTATGTCGGGTTCGGCGAGAAGCGCGCCGGCGGCGCGGGCGACAACGCCTGCGGCGAATGGCTGGCGGGCGAGCTGACCAAGGCCGGCTACGTGATCGAGAAGCAGTCGTTCCAGGCCCCGTTCTTCGAGGCGACGCAGGCCGAGCTGGTCTGCGGCGAGACCAAGGTCCCGGTCTATCCCCAGCCGATCGTCGTCCCGACCGGTCCCGCCGGGGTTTCGGGGCCGCTGGTGCGCGTCGATGCGGCCGGCCGGTTCGCGGGGTCGCTGGACGGCGCGATCGCCCTCGTCGACCTGCCCAGCGCGCGCTGGTCGACCATGATCGCCGGTCCCGCGCGCAAACCGGTCGAGGCGGCCTTCGCGGCCGGGGCCAAGGCCGTGGTGGCGATCACCAACGGCCCCACGGGCAAGGTGATCGCGCTGAACGCCGACGGCCGCAAGCCGATGTTCCCCGGTCCGGTGGCCCTGCTGGCGCCCGAGCGCGCGGCGCCCTTCCTGGCGGCGGCCTACCAACGCCAGGAGGCCCGGCTGACGGTAGACGGCAAGGGCGGGACGCGGCCCGCTTTCAACTTCGTCGGCCGCATCGATCGCGGCAAGGGACGCTGGCTGGCCGTGTCCACCCCGCGCTCGGGCTGGTTCGGCTGCGCGGGCGAACGCGGTCCCGGCGTGGCCGTCTGGCTGGACCTGGCCCGCTGGGCCGCCAAGGCCATGCCCGACCACGACCTGGCCTTCGTCTGCAACACCGGCCACGAATACGAGTACCTCGGCGCGTCCGAAGCGATGAAGCAGATCGCGCCGCCGCCGTCGGCGACCCGCTTCTGGCTGCATCTGGGGGCCAATGTCGCCGCCCGCGACTGGCACGAGATCCCCGGGCGCTGGGAGCCCCTGCCCAATGTCGACAGCCAGCGCTTCCTGTCGATCACGCCGCAGCTGATGCCGCTGGCCCGGACGATCTTCGCCGGCCAGATCGGCTTTGAGGCGCCCGTTTCCAGCGCGGTCCTGGCGGCGGGGGAACTGGAAGAGGTCATCAAGGTCGGCTACGCGCCGGCGGCGGGGGTCTTCGGCATCCATCGCTTCCACCACACGGCGGAGGACGACGAGCGCTGTCTCGACGCGCCCGCGACGCTCGCCGCGGCCCAGGGCTTCCGCAAGCTGCTGAAGGCCGTCGCCGCCTAGCGGCGTACGCCCCGCCGGGCGAAGATCAGTTCTTCGCCGGATGGGCCAGCTTGCCGCCGACGATCTTCTGGAAGGTCTCCAGCGGGCAGAGCGTCGGTGCGCCCTTCACCCCGCAGCCGGGCAGCGGGAAGTAGGCGTAGGCCGGCGGATTGGCGGCGGTCAGCGGTTGGAGCTCCCGAAGTTGGTCCATGCTCTGGGCCGTGTAGAAGGCGCGCACATAGGCCTTGCCGGCCCCGTCACGGAACAGTTCGAAGCCCATGGCCCCGCCGGGCGGCGGGTCGTCGCGCGGATAGTCGGCGGCGGTGAAGTGCGCGTCCAGGAAGCCGCGCAGGGCGGCGATGTTGGTGTCGTGGCCGACCAGCATGGTCAGCTTGGCGCCCGTGCCCTGGGTTCCGCTCAGCGCGCCCAGCACCTCCTTGGCGATCGGCGCGGCGTAGCGCTCGGCGACGTAGGGCGCGCCGACCTCGTAGTGGAACTTCACGGCGTGGAAGCGCAGCATGGCCTGGATGTCGGCCTTGGAGGCGCGCCCCCAGCCGACCTGGTCCATCGGCTTGCCCTCGACATATTCCAGCAGCACGGTCTGGCCGGCGGTGGAGGCCACCGACAGCGCGCCTTCCATCTCCGGCGTGTCGCCCTTGACGGCCTTCAGCTCGGAGGGCTTGGCGGCGAGGCCGCAGCCGGCCTTGGTCGCCGGGTCGCAGCCCAGCACGCGCTGCAGGACCGTGAAGTCGGCGGCGTGGACGCGGGGCTCGGCCGCGACGCCCGGCTTCTGGCGCAGGGCGGCCTTCAGGGCGACATCGCCGTCGATGCCCTCGGCCGGGTGGAAGATCGGGTCGTTGGCCTCGCTGTCGGGGTGGGCCACCTTCAGGCCGCAGCCCGGCTGCAGGCCTTCGACGAACATCTCGGCGGTCTTGATCGCCCGCGACTTGCCGCTGGCCCAGGCGACGATGTCGCCGGACGCCGCGCAACCGTCGCGCGACAGCAGCCCCCGCGAKGCGAGGAAGGTGTGGTAGTAGACGCCCATCAGCCGCGCGCCCTCGCCACCGTGCKGCGTCAGCTCGCCATAGGGCGTGGTCCAGCTCGACCACGGCTGGGCGGTCGTGCCCTCGGGCGTAGCCATCGCCTTGGTCGGCGGGCGGACACTGTGGCGCATGACCATGACCACGCGCTCCAGCTTCAGGTCGCCGGTAGGGCCGCCGCTCGGGGCGGCCTGGGCCGCGCTCACCGCCAGCAGCGAACCCGCCGCCATCACGGCCGTCATCAACGCGTTTCGAAGCTTGGTCATAATGCCTTCCCCGCAGCCGACAGACTCAATGCGCGGCCCTGACAGGGGTGTCTAGGTCGGATACGAGACGTAACCGTGACAAGAAGGGCGTCATGAACCGCCTGGGATCGGGGGCCGCCGCCATGGAGTTCCATAGAAGCCTGCGCGCGCCGCTGCTCTACGCCGCGGTGATCGGGCTGGTCCTGGCCTGCGCCTACCTCGCCAGCCGGCCCCACGGCGTCCATCTCGTCCAGGCCCAGGTGTTGGCCCAGGACAGCCAGGGCTATGCGCCGCCGCCGCGTCGCGTGGACTGGCGCAACATCCCCGGCCAGTGGCGGACCGTCGCCCTGCCCCATGCGCCCCGCCCCGACGTCCAGACCCGACCCGGCGAGGCGGACGCCCTGCCCACGCGCACCACCTGGTACCATTTCCAGCTCGGACCGGGTCAGTCGGCCCCGTCCGACGCCTATCTCTACATCCCGCGCTGGAAGACCGACGGCGAGATCGCGATCTATGTCGACGGCGCGCTGTTCTACCAATCGCACGCCAATCTGCAGTGGAACGGCTCGAACCGGCCGCTGTGGATCCCGCTGGAGGACGCGGCCGAGACCACGCCGCCCAAGGACATCCTGATCCGCATGCGCCACGTCCGCGGCCTGGGCGGCGCGCTGTCGACCCTGTGGCTGGGCGACTACCGCCAACTGGGCGCGGCCTACTACGTGCGCGACTTCTTCCAGATCGAGCTGCCCTATCTCAGTTCGGCGATCTTCCTGGGGACGGGCATCTTCGCCTTCCTGGTCTGGCTGGGGCGACGGCGGGAGACGCTGCTGCTGCTCTTCGCGGTGATGAGCATCGCGGCGCTGCTGCGGGTGATGCACACCTTCATGGGGACGGACCGGCTACCGATCTCGGACGCCTGGTTCGGCTGGCTGACGGTCAATGCGCTGAGCTGGATGATCCTGATCGCCCAGCTGTTCCTGGTCCGGCTCCACCACCACCGCCAGCCCCTGCTCACCGCCGTGCTCGCGACGGCCAGCGTGGTGGTCAACCTGCTGACCCTGCCGCTGTTCGCCGGCACGTTCGACGCGACGATCGTGTCGCCGATCGTCTACGTCTTCATGGGGATCCTGGCGATCACCACCTTCGGCCTCGGCTTCTATCGAAGCTGGCGGGCGCGCTCGCGGGAGGGCGTGGTCCTGGCCGCCTGGGGGCTGCTGAGCGTCCTGGCCGGCGCTTACGACCTGCTGCTCCAGAACAACCTCGTCAATATCGAGGGCCTGTTCCTCAACATCTACGCCGAGATCGGGCTGATCGTCGCCTTCTGCCAGATCATGCTGAACCGCTACCTGCGGGCGATGAGCGAGGTGGAGCGCGCCAACGCGGTGCTGGCCGAACGTCTGGCCGCCCGCGAGGCCGAGCTGACCGAAAGCCACCAGAAGCTGCGCGAGGTCGAACGGCGCGAGGTGCTGCACCGGGAGCGCCAGCGACTGATGCAGGACATGCACGACGGGCTCGGCTCGTCCCTGGTCAGCGCCCTGCGGGTGGTCGAGCACGGCAAGATCGACGAGCACGAGATCGCCCAGCTGCTGAAGAGCTGCATCGACGACCTGAAGCTGACCATCGACTCGATGGAGCCGGTCGAGACCGACCTGCTCCTCCTGTTGGGCACGCTGCGGTTCCGCCTCCAGCCGCGGCTGGAGGCGACGGGCGTCAAGCTGCGGTGGGAGGTCCGCGACGTGCCGCCGCTGGCCTGGCTGGACCAGCGCCATTCGCTGCACATCCTGCGCATCCTGCAGGAGGCCTTCACCAACGTGATCAAGCACGCCGGCGCCGGCGAGATCCGGGTCGCTACTGAGGCGCGCGACGGCTTCGTGCGGGTCAGCGTGGTCGACAACGGCCATGGGTTCGACGTCGCGACCGCCGCCGAGGGCCGCGGCCTGGGCAACCAGGCTCGTCGCGCGGCGGCGATCGGCGGCGGGGTCGAGCTGGTGTCGGGACCCGGCGGCACCACCTTCACCCTGCTGCTGCCGATCAGCGGTCAGCTCCGCGAGGCCGCCGACCTCACAACACCCTGAGCAGGACGTCGCGCAACGTCGCCGTCAGTTCGGCGATGTGGTCGGCCTCGGCGATCAGGGGCGGCGAGAGCGCGATGATGTCCCCGGTCACCCGGACCAGCAGCCCCGCCTCGAAACAGGCGACCAGCACGTCGTAGCCGCGCGCGCCCGGCTCGCCGTCCCTGGGCGCCAGCTCGACGCCGCCCATCAGGCCGATGGCGCGCACGTCGATGACGTGGGGCGCGTCGGCCAGGGCGTGCAGCGCCTGGCTCCAGATGGCCTCGAGCCCCGCCACGCGGGTCAGCAGCCCCTCGTCCCGATAGAGGCCCAGCGTCGCCAGGCCCGCCGCGCAGGCCACGGGATGGCCGGAATAGGTGTAGCCGTGGAAGAGCTCGATCTGCGGCTCGGGACCGGTCATCAGGGCGTCGTGGACCTTGCGGCTGGCGAACACCGCGCCCATCGGCAAGGCGCCGTTGGTGATGCCCTTGGCCACGGTCACCAGGTCGGGGATCACGCCGAAATAGTCCGTGGCGAACGGAGCGCCCAGCCGCCCGAAACCGGTGATCACCTCGTCGAAGATCAGCAGGATCCCGTGGCGGTCGCAGATCGCGCGCAGGCGCTCCAGATAGCCCTTCGGGGGCGGCAGGACGCCCGCCGAGCCCGCCACGGGCTCGACGATCACCGCGGCGATCGTCTCCGCGCCGTGCAGCGCGACCAGGCGCTCTAGGTCCTCGGCCAGTTCTGCGCCGTGCTCGGGCAGCCCCCGCGAGAGGGCGTTGCGGGCCGGGTCGTGCGTGTGGCGCAGATGGTCGGTCCCGTTCAGCAGCGGGAAGACGCGCCGGTTGTTGACCAGCCCGCCGACCGAGATGCCGCCGAACCCGACGCCGTGATAGCCGCGCTCACGGCCGATGAACCGGGTGCGCGTCCCCTGCCCGATCGCCCGCTGATAGGCCACGGCGATCTTCAGGGCGCTGTCGACGGCCTCCGAACCCGAATTGGCGAAGAAGACCCGGTCCAGCCGGGCCTCGGGACCGCCCGGCGCGATGGCGGCCAGGGCCTCGGCGAACTGGAAAGCGACCGGGTGGCCCATCTGGAATGACGGCGCATAGTCCAGGTCCAGCAGCTGGCGCGACACCGCCTCGGCGATCTCGCGGCGCCCGTGGCCGGCGTTGACGCACCACAGGCCCGCCGTGCCGTCGAGAATCCGGCGCCCGTCCGCGCTGGCGTAGTACATGCCTTCGGCGCCCGCCAGCAGACGCGGCGCGGCCTTGAACTGACGGTTGGCCGTGAACGGCATCCAGTAGTGGTCGAGGTTCAGATTGGTGTCGGGCATGGAAAATCCTACTCAATGGGTAGAGAAATCCACGCCGCCGCCCCGTCGCGCAATCCCCCGGCTTTCCTGATAAATCTGCGTGCCCAATCAGATTTTTTCCGCTCAGCTGAACGCCGATTAGAGAAGCTTGGCTTATCGGGAGGAAATCTCGGTTTGAATCCCCAGTCATTAAGTAGGAATTCTCGGGCGAACGAAAAACCGGCGTTTTCGCGACAATGGCGCACGCCGCAAGCGGGGATAATTCAGTGATCAAGCGTCTTCTCATCGGGACCGCCGCCGGCGCCCTGACCGCCTCCCTGGCCAGCGCGGCCTTCGCCCAGGCGACCAATAACACCGAACTGGAGCAGGTGATCGTCACTGCCCAGCGCCGGGAACAGTCGGCCCAGGACGTGGGCGTGGCCCTGTCGGTGATCTCGGGCGAGCAGCTGGTCGCGCGCGGCGTCGCCACGGTCAATCAGCTGCAGTACGCCACGCCCAGCCTGGAGATCACGCCCCAGTTCGGCAGCGGCCAGCCCAGCTTCCGCCTGCGCGGCGTCGGCTTCGACGACTATGCGTCGAACAACTCCTCGACGGTCGGCGTCAGCGTCGACGAAGTGGCCTATCCGATCCAGGCCCAGACCCAGGGCCTGCTGTTCGACATCGCCCGGGTCGAAGTGCTGCGCGGCCCGCAGGGCACGCTCTACGGCCGCAACACCACCGGCGGCGCGATCAACTTCATCACCAACCGGCCGACCACCAGCCAGGCCGCCGGGATCACCGCCGAATACGACAGCCACGACCACTTCAAGGCCGAGGGCTATGTCTCGGGACCGATCGGCGACGCCCTGCAGGGCCGCCTGGCGTTCGTCACCGACCAGGGCGGCGCCTGGCAGAAAAACCGCACCACCGGCGAGAAGCTGGGCGACAAGGACAGCACCAGCGTGCGCGGCCAACTGGCCTGGCAGCCCAGCGACAAGCTCGACTTCCTGCTCAGCGCCCACTACGGCCGCGACAAGTCCGAGCCCACGGGCCTCTACCTGTTCAATCCGCTGAGCTACAACCCGGCCCTGCCGACCATCCCGGCCGACACCGACCGCAAGGCCACCGGCTGGGGCGGCTCGTCCGCCTTCGCCGGCCTGACCGGCATCGCTACCAACGCCAAGCCGTTCCACGACACCGACAGCAGCGGCGTCAGCCTGCGCGCCCACGGCGGCAACGATGTGGTCGACGTGGTCTCGATCACCTCGTACGAGCGCCTGCACCGCAAGGAATACAACGACTGGGACGCCTCGGCCTACGCCTATGCCGGGACCTATTTCGACACCGACGCCAAGGTCTTCTCGCAAGAGGTCCGCGCCTCGTCGAAGACCGAGGGTCCGCTGCAATGGCTGGTCGGCGCCTATTATTCGCGCGAGACCCTGGACGAGGCCTTCTATTCGGACTTCTACCAGTCGCTGCTGTTCGACACCCGCACCAGCTATGACCAGAAGGTCCGCTCGGGCTCGCTGTTCGGCCAGGTCGAATACGCGCTCAGCGACAAGCTGAAGCTGATCGCCGGTCTGCGCGGCGAGGACGAGAAGCGTAACCAGGACGACTTCGTCACCGCCGGCGTCTTCGCCCCCGGCGCGCCCCCGACCAACTTCAGCCCCACGGCCGACAAGTCGCTGCACAACAAGACCCTGACCGGCAAGCTGGGCCTGGAATACCGGCCGGTCGACGGCGTCCTGCTGTACGCCAGCGCCAGCAAGGGCACCAAGTCGGGCGGCTTCACCTCGTACAACGTGGGCGACGCCTCGGCGGTCGACGGCTTCAGGCCCGAGACCCTGTGGGCCTACGAGACCGGCTTCAAGTCCAGCTTCGCCGACAACACCGTCCAGCTGAACGGCTCGGTGTTCTACTACGACTACAAGGACCAGCAGGTTCAGTCGGCGATCTACGACATCAACAACGGCCCGATCGGCGCCATCGTCAACGCCCAGAAGTCGCACATCTACGGCGGCGAGCTGGAGCTGACCTGGCGGCCGGCTCCCGGCCTGCGGATCGGCCAATCGCTGGGCTACAAGACCGGCAAGTTCGACAAGTACACCAACGACCTGGACATCGCCGCCAGCACCGCGGCCGGCCACGCCGTCTATGTCGATCGCACCGGGGCCAAGGTGGGCTTCCCGCCGCTCAGCTACGGCGGCGACGTGTCGTACGGCTGGTCGCTGGGCGATTACCAGCTGGAGGCCGAGGGCAACTACGCCTTCCACGACGAGACCAAGCCGCTGCTGCTGGGCTCGCGCTACAACGTCGACTCCTACTGGCTGGCCAACGCCAGCATCACCCTGACGCCGTCGACCGGCCCCTGGGCGGTCAGCCTGTTCGGCCGCAACGTCTTCAACGAGAAGTACGACCTGACCCGCAACTTCTTCCTGCCCTACATCGACATCGCCGCCCCCGGCGAGCCGGCGACCTGGGGCGTGCGCGCCAGCCTGAAGTACTAGCATCCAAGGCCTCCTCGCCCTCGCGGCGGGGAGGCCGACCGTTCTGGAGAGTTCGATGATCAAGATCGTGTTGTCGGTGCTGGGCGGCCTGGTCGCGCTGGTGGTGGTCGCCGGCTTTGTCGGCTGGCTGCTGTTGCGGGGGCCCGACATCCCCTACGAGAAGCTGGAAGCCAAATACGCCACGGCGGCTTCGCACTACGCCGACCTGCCGGGCGGCGTCCGCATGCACTACAAGGACGAGGGCAAGACCGACGGACCGGTGCTGGTGCTGGTCCATGGCTTCGGCGACTCGCACTTCTCGTGGGAAGGCTGGGTCGCGCGCCTCTCCGACCGCTACCGGATCATCACCGTCGACCTGCCGGGCCACGGCCTGACCCGCGCCCCGGCCGGCTATGTCGCCAGCGGCGACGGCTATGCCGACCTGATCGACGCCCTGGCCGCCAAGCTGGCCCTGCCGAAGTTCGCCATCGCCGGCAACTCGATGGGCGGCGGCGTGGCCTGGCAGACGGCCGTGCGCTATCCGAACCGCGTCGACGCCCTGATCCTGGCCGACGCCGCCGGCTGGCCCGCGACCACGCTGAAGAAGCCGCCCCTCGCCTTCAAGCTGCTGAAATATTCGTGGGGCCGCGCCTTCCTGCGCTCGATCGACAACAAGCCGCTGATCCGCTCGGGCCTGCGCGGCGAGGTCGGCGATCCGGCCGTGATCACCGACGCCTTCATCGACCGCTGGGCCGAACTGCAGCGCGCGCCGGGCCATCGCGCGATCCTGATGTCGATTCAGCCCGGCAAACACGGCCAGGCGACCAAGGCGGCCCTCTCGACCATCAAGGTCCCGACCCTGGTGTTGTGGGGCGAGATCGACCCGCTGATCGAGGTGGCCGGGGCCCACAAGTTCGCCGAGGCGATCCCGGGCGCCAAGCTGATCGTCTATCCCAAGGTGGGCCACCTGCCCCAGGTCGAGATCCCGCAACGCACGGCCGACGACGTCGCCGCCTTCCTGGCGGACGCCGGCATCCGCTAGCGTCCAGCCCCGGGACCTCTAGAGTAACCCCATGCGTACCGACTATCTCGGCAATCCGGTCAGCGCGACCTCCGACACGGCCCTGGCGGCCATCGACGATTTCGTCGATGGCTTCCTGAGCTACGAGACGCGGGCGGCGGACATCCTCGCCGCGGCCGAGGCCGAGCCGTCGAGCGCCCTGCTCAACGCCTACGCCGCCGCCCTCTGGCTGCTTCTCGAAGCGCCCGAGGCGGCGGACCGCGCGGCGCCCTACCTGGCCCGGGCCCGCGCGAAGGCCAGCGGCGCCCATCCGCGCGAGCGCCGGGTCGTGGATTTCGTCGCGGCCTGGTCCGCCGACGACATCCCCGGCGCGCTGGCGATCGCCGACGCGATCCTTGAGGCCTGGCCCCGCGATCTGCTGATCCTGAAGCTGCGCCACTACCACGACTTCAATCGCGGCGATTTCCCCGCCATGCTCCGGTCGGCCAGCCGGGCCTTGCCGGCCGCCGACGACGTCCCTGCGCTCCACGCCATGCTGGCCTTCGCCTACGAGCAGTGCCACCTGCTGGACGAGGCCGAGGCCGCCGCCCGCCGGGCCCTGGCGCTGAAGCGCAAGGAGCCCTGGGCCCAGCACGCCCTGGCCCACGTGATGCTGACCCAGGGCCGCATCGACGAGGGCGCGGCGTTCCTGGAGGGCGTCCGCGACACCTGGACGGGGCTGAACTCGTTCATGGACACGCACCTGTGGTGGCATCTGGCGCTGTTCTATCTGAGCCAGGGGCGGTTCGACGCGGCGCTGACCGCCTATGACGACCACTGCTGGGCGCAGGCCAAGGACTATTCCCAGGATCAGGTCGGGGCGGTCTCGCTGCTGGCGCGGCTGGAAGTGGCCGGACTGGACGTCGGCGAGCGTTGGACCGACCTGGCCGATTACCTGGTCGTCCGCGCCGACGACGTGGTCCAGCCGTTCCTGACCCTGCAGTACCTCTACGGCCTGGCCCGGGCCGGACGCCCGGAGGCCGACGCCCTGCTGGCGGCCGTCCGCCGCGCGGCGCTGGACGCCCCCGACCATGTCCGGGAGACCTGGCGCGAGGTGGCCCTGCCGGCCGCCGAGGGGCTGATCGCCCACGCGCGCGGCGACGACGCGGCGGCCCTGCGCGGCCTGCGCGCCGCCCTGCCCCGCCTGGCCGACATCGGCGGCAGCCACGCCCAGCGCGATCTCTTCGAACAGCTGATCCTCTCGGCCCTGCTCCGCGCCGACCGGCTGTCGGAGGCCCAGCAGGCCCTGGAGTTGCGGCGGGGCTTCGACCCCGAGGGCGTCCCGCTGAACCGCGCCCTGGCCGCCGTCTATGACCGCCTGGGCCTGCCCGGCGAGGCCGCCAAGGCCCGCGCCCGCGTCGAACGTCGCCTGGCGGCCATCGCGTGAACTTGCGCGCCCTCCTCGGCGGCCTGGCGGTCGCCCTCGCCGTGGCCCTGGCCCCGGCGGCCCAGGCCGCGCCCAAGGACAGCCTGACGATCGCCCTGCAACTGGAGCCGCCGAACCTCGACCCGACCTCGGGCGCGGCCGCGCCGACCGACGAGGTGGTCTACGGCAATGTCTTCGAGGGCTTGGTCCGGCTGGACGCCCAGGGCGCGGTCAAGCCGCTGCTGGCCACGTGGTGGGAGATGTCGCCCGACGGCCTGACCTACACCTTCCACCTGCGCGACGGCGTCCGCTTCCAGGACGGGTCTGCCTTCGACGCCGGGACCGTCAAGTTCAGCCTGGAACGCGCCATCGCCCCGGCCTCGACCAACGTCCAGAAGCAGGCGCTGAGCGTGATCCGCCGGGTCGAGGTGGTCGATCCGCGCACGGTGCGCCTGCACCTGGCCCAGCGCGACAGCGACCTCCTCTATGTGCTGGCCTGGGGCGACAGCGTGATGGTCTCGCCCCGCTCGGCCGCCGGCCTGGCGACCGCGCCCGTCGGCACCGGCCCGTTCCGCTTCACCGGCTGGCGGCGCGGCGACGCGGTGACCCTGGCCCGCAACGACGGCTATTGGGGCCAGCCGGCCCGCCTGCGTCAGGTGACGTTCCGGTTCATCGCCGACCCCGCCGCGGCGTTCGCGGCGATCAAGACCCACGAGGTCGACGCCTTCACCGACTATCCCGCGCCGGAGAGCCTGGCCCAGCTTCGCGCCGATCCGTCCCTGAAGGTGATCACCGCCTCCAGCGAAGGCGAGGTGATCCTGGCGATCAACAACCGTACGGGTCCGCTCGCGGACGTCCGGGTGCGCCGCGCCATCCAGCACGCCCTGGACCGGCGGACGATCGTCGACGGGGCGATGTACGGCTACGGCGTGCCGATCGGCAGCCACTTCCCGCCGCAGAACGCGGCCTATGTCGACCTGACGGGCCTCTATCCGCACGATGTCGCCAAGGCCAAAGCGCTGTTGGCGGAAGCCGGCTATCCGAACGGCCTGTCGCTGACCCTGAAACTGCCGCCGCCCAACTACGCCCGCCGCAGCGGCGAGATCGCCGCCGCCCAGCTGGCCCAGGCCGGGATACGGGTGAAGATCGAGAACCTGGAATGGGCCCAATGGCTGGACCAGGTCTATGGCCGCCACGCCTTCGATCTGAGCATCGTCGCCCACACCGAGCCGATGGACTACGGCATCTACGACAAGGCCGACTACTATTTCGGCTATCGCAGCGACGCTTTCCACGGCCTGATGGAGGCGCTGAAGGGCGCGACCGACGAGGGCCAGCGGACGGTGATCCTCGGCCAGATCCAGCGCCGGATCGCCGACGACGCGGTCAACGGCTTCCTGTTCCAGTTCCCCCGCCTGGGCGTCTTCGACGCGCGGCTGAAGGACTTCTGGGTCAATTCGCCGACCCAGGCGATCGACCTGCGCACGGCCTCGTTCGGCGGCCAGGGCGTCGCGGAGGGGCCCGTCGCCAAGGCCGGGCCGGCCGGCGCGATCCTCGGCGGGCTCCTGACCCTGGCCGTCCTGATAGGGTTCCTGGCGATCGCCGCCCGCTTCGGCGCGGCCTGGCTGGCTGGCCGCGCGGCGGTGATGGTCCTGACCCTGCTGGCCGCCAGCCTCGTGATCTTCAGCTTCATCCAGGTCGTCCCCGGCGACCCGGCCGCCTACATGCTGGGCCTGAACGCCAGTCCCGAAGCCGTGGCCAACCTGCGCCAGCAGATGGGCCTGGAAGGCCCGGCGGCGCAGCGCTACCTGTCCTGGGTGCTGGGCCTGCTGCATGGCGATCTCGGCGTCAGCTACACCTACCAGACCCCGGTCGCGGCGCTGGTCGCCGAGCGGATCGGCGTCTCCCTGCCCCTGGCCCTGCTGGCCATGGTCCTGTCCGTCGTTATCGGCGCGCCGATCGGCGCCCTGGCCGCCGCGCGACGGGGCAAGGCGACCGACATGGTCGTGATGGGCCTGACCCAGGTGGGCGTCGCCATCCCGAACTTCTGGTTCGCCGTGCTGCTGGTCATGGTCTTCTCGATCGGCCTGCGTTGGGTCTCGGCCGGCGGCTTCCCGGGATGGGAGGCCGGCCTGGTCCCGGCGCTGAAGGCCCTGGCTTTGCCCTCCCTGGCCCTGGCGGCGCCGCAGGCGGCGATCGTCGCCCGCGTCACCCGCTCGGCCCTGATCGACACCCTGGCCGAGGACTGGATGCGGACCGCCCGCGCCAAGGGCCTGACCGCGAGCCAGGCCCTGTGGCGCCACGGCCTGCCCAACGCTCTGATCCCGCTCCTGACCATCCTGGGCCTGCAGTTCCCCTTCCTGCTGGCCGGCGGGGTGATCATCGAGAACGTCTTCTTCCTGCCCGGGCTGGGACGCTTCGTTCTGCAGGCCATCACCCAGCGCGACCTGATCGTGGTGCAGGGCGTGGTCATGCTGCTGGTCTTCGCCGTGGTGGCGACCAACTTCCTGGTCGACCTGGCCTATGTGCTGGTCGATCCGCGCCTGCGCGGGAGCCGTGGTCGATGAGCCGGTCCCGCCTCTCCCCCGCTCTCGTCGCCGGCGGCGCGATCAGCGCCCTCTTCATCGCCGCCGCCCTGCTGTCGCTGGTCTGGACGCCCTACGACGTCGCGGCCTTCGACATCGCCCACCGCCTGCAAGGCCCGACCGCCGCCCACTGGCTGGGCCGGGACCATTTCGGCCGCGACGTCGCCTCGATGATCCTGCTGGGCGCCGGCAACGCCCTGGCCGTCTCGCTGGTGGCGGTCCTGCTGGGCGCCGGCCTCGGCGTCCCTCTGGGCCTGCTGGCGGCCGCGCGGCGCGGTCTGGTCGACGAGCTGGTCATGCGCGCCTCGGACGTCGTCTTCGCCTTCCCGGCCCTGATCCTGGCCATACTGCTCACCGCCGTCCTGGGTCCGGGCGCGATCAACGCCGTGATCGCCATCGGGATCTTCAACGTGCCGGTCTTCGCCCGCCTGACCCGCGGCGCGGCCTTGTCCCTGTGGACCCGCGACTACGTCCTGGCGGCCCGCACGGCCGGCAAGGGCGTCGCCCGCATCTCGCTCGAGCACATCCTGCCCGGCCTCGCCAGCACGCTGATCGTCCAGGCGACCTTGCAGTTCTCGCTGGGCGTCATCGCCGAGGCGGGCCTGTCCTATGTCGGCCTCGGCGCCCAGCCGCCCGCCGCCAGCTGGGGCAAGATGCTGGCCGACGCCCAGGCCCTGGTCGCGATCGCGCCCCTGCAGGCGATCTTCCCCGGCCTGGCCATCGTGGTCACCGTGCTGGGCCTGAACCTGCTGGGCGACGGCTTGCGCGACCGCTTCGATCCGCGCTTGGACGAGGCGCGCTGAGATGCTGGAGATCCGGGACCTCACGCTCACCCTCGCCGACCAGCCGATCCTCAAGGGCCTGAGCCTGACCCTGGACGCCGGCCAGGTCCTGGGCGTGGTCGGCGAGTCCGGCTCGGGCAAGTCGATGACCGCGCTCTCGATCCTGGGCCTGCCGCCGCGCGGCGCCCGGATCGAAGGGACGATCCGCTTCGAAGGCCGCAACCTGGTCGGCTTGGCCGACGCCGAGCTGGCCCGGCTGCGCGGCGACCGCATCGGCATGGTGTTCCAGGAACCCATGACGGCGCTGAACCCGGTCATGACCATCGGCGCCCAGGTCGCCGAGGTCGTGCGCGTGCACCGCAAGGCCTCGCGCGCCGAGGCCAGGGCCGCCGCCCGCAAGGCGCTGGACCGCGTAGGCCTGGCCGACATCCCCCTGGCGCGCTATCCGCACGAACTGTCGGGCGGCCAGCGCCAGCGCGTGGCGATCGCCATCGCCGTCGTCCTGTCCCCGCGCCTGCTGATCGCCGACGAACCGACCACGGCGCTGGACGTCACCACCCAGGCCCAGATCCTGGACCTGCTGCGCCGCCTGGTCCGCGAGGACGGCGTGGCGCTGATCCTGATCAGCCACGACCTGGCCCTGGTCGCCGAGGCCGCCGACCACGTGGCGGTGATGAAGGAAGGCGAGATCGTCGAGCAGGGCGAGACCGGGGCGCTTTTCCAGGCCCTGGCCCATCCCTACACCCGCGCCCTGGCCGCCGACGCGGCCCGCGCGCCGGTCCGCGCCCGCGCGCCCGATCCGAACGCCGCCCCCGTGCTGGAAGCGCGCGAAGTCGTCCGCGACTATCCCGGCCGGCGCGGGTTCCTGAAGGCCGCCCCGCCGGTCCGCGTGCTGTCGGGCGTCTCCCTGGCCATCCGCCCGGGCGAGATCGTCGGCCTGGTCGGCGAGTCCGGAAGCGGCAAGTCGACCCTGCTGCGGGCGCTGCTGGCGCTGGACCCGGTCCAGGGCGGCGAGGTCCGGCTGGCGGGCGCGCCGTTCACGCCGAACGCGCCGCGCCGGCGCCGCCGGGCGATCCAGCTGGTCTTCCAGGATCCGAACGGCAGCCTCGACCCGCGCTGGACGGTCGAGCGGCTGGTCGCCGAGCCGCTGCACCTGCTGGAGGCGAGGATCGCGCCCGCAGAGCGTCGCCGACGGGTCGAGTCCGCGCTGGCCAAGGTCGGCCTGCCCCCGGAGGCCGCCGACCGCTATCCGCACCAGTTCAGCGGCGGCCAGCGCCAACGCATCGCCATCGCCCGCGCCCTGATCGCCGAACCAGACGTCATCGCCCTGGACGAGGCGGTCTCGGCCCTGGATGTCACCGTCCGCGCCGAGGTGCTGGACCTGCTGGCTCGCCTCTCCGACGAGTTGGGCGTCGCCTATCTGTTCGTGACCCACGACATGGGCGTGGTTCGCGGCCTGACCGACCGGGTCCTGGTCATGAAGGCCGGCGAGATCGTCGAAGGCGGCCCGACCGCCGAGGTCTTCGCCGCGCCGAAACATCCCTATACGGCGCAACTGATCGCCGCGACGCCGGACCTCGACCGGGCCCTCGCCGCCCGGCGCTAGGTCCTGGCGGCGTAGACCCCGCGCGCGATGGCGCGGGCCAGGCAGTCGCCGGCCGCGGAGCCCAGGCGCGCGATCCGGTGCTGCCGGCCTTCGTCGCCCAGGTGGACCGCGCCCGAGGCGGCGGCGAACACGACGTCGCCGTCGAACGGGGTGTGGGCTGGACGGATGGCGCGCGACAGCCCGTCCTGGGCCATCATCGCCAGCCGCTTACACTCGCCCGCGTCGAGGGCGGCGTTGACGGCCACCAGGGCCAGGGTGGTGTTGGCGCCCAGCGCCGCGCCCTTGCCCGCCAGCCGTGAGTCCGCCGGCATCGGCTCCACGGCCCCGGCCGGGCCGCTGGGCGTGCGCCCGCCGTACTCGCCGTCGATCTCGAACGGCCAGGCCCAGAAGGTCTCGCCGTCGGGCATGAACACCGAGCCGACGGGATTGACGGCCGCCAGGGCCCCGACCACCAGCCCGTCGCCCAGGTCGAGCGACGCCGAACCGAGACCGCCCTTCGCCAGGCCCGCGCGGGCGCCGCGACCCGCGCCCATCGATCCCAGCGCGAAGTCCTGCCCCGCCGCGGCGAAGGCTTCCAGGCCCAGGCGCCGGTAAGGCGGATCCAGGCCCCATCCCTTGTCGCCGCCGTTACCCAGGTCGTAGAGCACCGCGCCGGCGACGATCGGCGCGCGCGGCGCGTCGGGATGCACGGCGAAGCCCTCGCCTGCGTTCGACAGCGCCGCCGTCACGCCGTCGGCCGCGCCCAGGCCGAACACCGAGCCGCCGCTGAACACCGCCGCGTGGAGCCGGGCATAGCCGTTCTCGCTGGACAGGGCCTCGGTCTCGCGCGTTCCGGGCCCGCCGCCGCGCACGTCCACACCCGCTGTCCAGCCGCCGGGAAAGCGGATGACCGTGACGCCGCTGCGCGCGGCCTCGTCCGTCGCGTTGCCGACCAGGAGCCCCGGCACGTCGGTGAGCAGGTTGAGCGGACCAGGTCGAAGCAAGGCGGAGTCCTTCAAGACGTCGCGGATCACCCCGCGCGAAGCTTGTCTTATAACCCATACAGCCGTCGGGGGACGGTCGAGGTCCTGAATCCGTTACGAGGATTTCTGGCCTGGGCGCTCAGCCCTGGACTTCGGTCTCGACGAGCTCGCGTTCGAGTCGGACAGCCCAGGTCGAGAGATCGTCGCGCGCCTCGGCCGCGGTCTGCTTGAGGTCGGCCAGGGCCGCCTCGAAGTCGTCGCCGTCGACGCCGCACGCCTCCAGTCGACCGGCCGCGTTCCCCAGGCGATGCAGGCCCAGCAGGCCGGCCGAGCCGGCGGTCTTGTGGGCTTCGGCGATCAGCGCCTCGCGGGAGGAGCACGCGAAGCGGCCCTCCAACTGGCCCTGCAGCATGGTCACGAACTTCAAGGTCGCCTCGGGACCCATCGATTCCTCGAAGGCCAGCTGCGCCTCCCGGTCGGCGTCGACCGCCCCGGCTTCATCCGCGCCCGATCTGGCGACTGGTTCGGCCCGGCCGAGGGCCGGCGGCGCCGTCGAGAACGCCCCAACCAGCGCGCGTTCCAGGTCGGCCGGGGCCAGCGGCTTGAGCAGGTGTCCGTTCATCCCGGCCGCCAGGCAGGCCTCGATCTGTTGCGGCGTGCCGCTGGCCGACAGCGCCAGGATCGGCAGGCGGTCGAAGCCGGCGGCCCGGATGGCGGCGGTGGCGGCCAGACCGTCCATCGTGGGCATGTGGACGTCCATCAGGACCAGGTCATAGGGCTGGGCCAGCACCGCCGCCACGGCCTCCGCGCCGTCGCTGGCCAGGTCCACCCCGCAGCCGTGCTGCTCGACCATGATCTGGCAAAGCTCGCGATTGAGGGCGACGTCGTCGCAGACCAGCACGCGCTTGCCGGGGAACATGGCGCGCCCGCCCGCCGCCTTCTCGTGGCCGATGGGCAGGATGCCGCGCTGCAGGACCACCTCGAACCAGAAGGTCGAGCCTTCGCCCGGCGTGCTCTCGACCCCGATGTCGCCGCCCATCAGCTCGATCAGCTCGCGCGATATGGCCAGGCCCAGCCCCGTGCCCCCGAACGTGCGGGTGATGGCCCCGTCCGCCTGGGAGAAGCGCTTGAACAGCACCCCGATCTTGTCGGCCGGAATGCCCACGCCCTGGTCGATGACCCGCACCTTCAACCCGACCGTCGCCTCGCCGAACTCCACCACCTCCAGGTCCACCGTGACCGCGCCGTCCTCGGTGAACTTCACGGCGTTGGACAGCAGGTTCAGCAGCACCTGGCGCAGCCGGTACTTGTCGCCGATCACCACGTCGCCGTGGTCGCCGGTCATCCCGAGCCGCACCCGCCTTTCCGCCGCCTGGGGCTCGACCATCGACAGCGCCTCGGAGACCATGTCGCCGATCGAGAAGGGCCTGGCCTCCAGTTCGACGGCCCGGGCCTCCAGCTTGGAGAAATCCAGCACGTCGTTGATCAGGCTGTTGAGCGCCTCGCCGGCGCCCCGCACCAGCAGCACCCGGCGACGGTCCTCCGCCGACAGGTCGGGGCTCTGGGCCAGGAGGCGCGAGAAGCCGATCACCCCGTTGAGGGGCGTGCGCARCTCGTGGCTCATATTGGCCAGGAATTCGGCCTTGGCGTTGTTGGCCGCCTCGGCCGCGTCGCGGGCGTCGGCCAGCTGGGTCGCCATGGCGGCCAGCACCTGGGCCTGCTGCTCCAGCGCTTCCTGGGCCTGGACCCGCGCGGTCAGGTCCTGCGCCTGGGCGATGAAGTGCAGCGGCTGGCCGTCGCGTTCGCGCACCAGGGACACCGACAGATTGACCCAGACCGGCGTGCCGT
Source organism: Caulobacter sp. 05T431 (assembly GCF_056665975.1). Taxonomy (NCBI): domain Bacteria; kingdom Pseudomonadati; phylum Pseudomonadota; class Alphaproteobacteria; order Caulobacterales; family Caulobacteraceae; genus Caulobacter; species Caulobacter sp. 05T431. The sequence continues at coordinate 118,422 of NZ_JBFTKU010000004.1, forward strand.
CGCCACGGATGTAGCGCTTGTCCATCGTGTAGCTGACGATCTCCCCCGCCAGCAGCCGATCCCGGTGGCGGAGGTCCAGGTCGAGGTCGTCCGGATGGGTGATGTCCTGGAACCTCAGCTCCAGCACCTCCGCCTCGGGATAGTCGACGATCCCGCAGAACGCGTCGTTGACCTTGCTGAAGCGGCCGTCGAGCGTGACCAGGGCCATGCCGATCGAGGCGTGGTGGAAGGCGTTCTCGAACAGCTCCATCTGCGCCTTGCGCTCGGTGATGTCCTGCATCATCGCGGTGAACTGCCAGCCGTCGGGACCGTCGATGGCGTTGATCGACAGCTCCACGGGGAAGATCTCGCCCGACTTCCGGCGGGCCGGCATCTCGATGCGCCGGTCCAGGACGACGCCCTTGTGGGTCTTGAGGAAGCGATGCATGCCCGTTTCATGCGCGGCGCGATGGTCGGGCGGGATGATCAGGTCGGTCAGGGTCGCGCCCAGCGCCTCGGCGGCGGTCCAGCCGAAGATGGTCTCGGCCAGCCGGTTCCAATCGGTGACCCGGTCATGCTCGTCGATGGTGACGATGGCCTGACGGGCGTCGGCGATGACGCGGCGAGCCCGCGCCTCGCTGGCCTGCAGATGGGCTTCCAGCGACTTCTGTTCGGAGATGTCGCGGATCACGGCCACCATTTCAGCGGGTTGGCCGGCCTCGTCACGGATCAGCCGGAAGCGCGTCTCGACCCATACCGGATGGCCGTCGCGATGCGCGGCGCGGTGCTGGACGGCGATCTCCTCGCGACCGGCGGCCATCTGGGCGAAGGCGTCCAGGATGATCGGCCGGTCCGGTTCGTAGACGAAGCTGTCGGCGGACCGTCCCGCCATTTCGAGGGGCGTGTAGTCCAGCAGGGCCTTGATGGCCGGCGAGATGTAGCTGCTGCTGCCGTCCAACCCGATGCGGGTGACCACGTCGGCCATGTTGTCGGCCAGCAGCTTGTAGCGGCTCTGGCTCCGCCGGACGCTCTCCAGCGCTTCGCGGCGATCGGTGACGTCCTGGATCACCCCGAACAGCGCCACCACCTGGCCCGCATCGTCCAGCTCGGTGGTGGCCCGGACCAGCACCTGGCGAACGGCCCCGTCGGGGCGCACGATCCGCAGCTCATGTTCGAAACCGCCTCGGGTCGCCAGGACCACGGCGACGGTGCTGGTGACCGTGGCGCGGTCGTCGGGATGGTAGAACTGCAGTCGGTCGCCAGCGTTCGGGTCGAACGTCTCGGGCTCGACCCCATGGATGCGGTAGACCTCGTCCGACCACTCCACCCTGCCGGTGCGGATGTCGTAGCGCCACTGGCCGACGCCCGAGATCGCCTCGGTGAGCGTCAGCATCCGCTTCTGCTCGGCCAGGGACCGCACATCGCGGATGTGCTCCAGACGCTCGACCACCATCCCGGCCAGCGCCTGGAGTTCCTCCAACGCCTCGGGCGCGGGGCGGTCGCGCGCAACCGTGTCGATGACGCACAGGGTGCCCAGGTTGTAGCCGTCGCGATCGGTCAGCAGGGCGCCGGCGTAGAAGCGGATATGCGCCTCGCCCGTCACGAACGGGTTGTCGACGAAGCGCGGATCCTCGAGCGCGTTCTCGACCACCATGACGCCCCGGGGCGGAAGCTCCAGAGCGTGGGTGCAGAAGGCCTCCTCGCGCGTCGTTTCGCAGATGTCGAGCCCGACCTTCGCCTTGAACCACTGACGCTTGTCGTCGATCAGCGTCACCAGGGCGATCGGCGCGGCGAACAGGCGGGCGGCCAGGGCGGTGATCTGGTCGAAGGCCGGCTCGGGCGCCGTATCGAGGATACGGAGGGCGTGCAGCGCGGCGAGGCGTTCGAGTTCCGGCATCAGGCCAGTCCTGCTTCGATCCGGGCCGGACCGACGGGCGCGAACATCCAACGCCTCGCGGGCGCGATCGGATGCTGAATCTGGCCCGGCGCGGTCATGAGGTCTTGAACCCCCTCCGCGTCATGGTCCCCCAGCCCTGGGCGCCCGTGATGAACTGCCAAGCGCCTCGGACGCGCCAGAAGTTGTTGATCTGCCGGTAGCCGAAGTTCTCCAGGACGGCCGCGCCCATCAGGATCAGCAGGCTCTTGGCGTTGGGGAACCTGCGGAGTTCGGCCTCCTCCAGCGCCAGGGCGCCGACGCTGATCACGATGCCGAACCCGAAGGTGACCGCGAGCATGGCCCAGAGGTAGTCGGCGGACAGCAGGCCCAGCAGCCAGAAGGCCGGGATCAGGACGTAGCCGAAGATCTCGATGATCGGTCCCAGCACGTCGACCAGCAGGATGTGCCCGAAACCGACCAGGCCGATCCGGCCGTAGCCCGGGTTCAGGATCATGTCGCGATGCCGGAAGAAGGTCTCCAGCGCGCCGCGGTGCCAGCGCGCCCGCTGGCGGGCCAGCACCGACCAGCTTTCCGGCGCCTCGGTCCAGCAGACGGGCTCGGGGGTGAAGCCGATCCGATAGGGCTTGCCCAGCCGGCGGAAGTGCTTGTGCAGCTTGACCACCAGCTCCATGTCCTCGCCGACGGTGCCGTGGCTGTAGCCGCCGACGTCCAGCACCGCCTGCCGGCGGAAGAGGCCGAACGCCCCGGAGATGATCGTCAGGGCCGAGATGCGGCTCCAGGCCAGGCGCGCCATCAGGAACGCGCGCAGGTATTCCACCGTCTGCAGCAGCGCCAGGACGTTGCGCGGCGCCCCCACCTCGACCACGCGCCCGAACGCGATCTTGCAGCCGTTGGCGATGCGGATGGTGCCGCCGACCGCGATCGTGCGTTCGGGATCGTCGACGAACGGGCGGACCGCCCGCAGCAGGGCGTCCGGCTCGAGCAGGGAGTCGGCGTCCATCGAGCAGACGATCGGGGCGCGCGACAGGTTCAGGGCGGCGTTGAGCGCATCGGCCTTGCCGCCGTTCTCCTTGTCGATGACCAGCAGCCGGGGCTGCTTGGCGCCGGCGTAGAGGCCGCGGATCGTCGCGCAGGGGGCGGCCAGGGGGTAGTGGCGGTGGGTCGGGGTCAGTTCGAAGGCCTCGACCAGGACCTTCAGGGTCTCATCCTTGGAGCCGTCGTTGACGACGATCACCTCGAAGTTCGGATACTGCAGGGCCAGCAGCGACCGGATGCTCTCGACGATGGTCAGGGCCTCGTTGTAGGCGGGCGCCATCAGGGTGATCGGCGGGGCGGCGTCGGCGAAGCGCCGCCAGAGCACGGCCGGAGCGCCGATCGACGGGTCCTGGGCCAGCGCCCGGGCGGCCAGCAGCAGCTGCCACAGATAGAGCGCGTTCTGCAGCAGGCCCGTGACGATGACGGCCACCGCGATGGACTCGGCGACGCCGACCAGCCAGTGGGCCGCCTCGTGCGCCAGGCCGTTCATGTCGCGTCCCCCTCGGCCAGGGCCAGCTCGGCCGCGCGGTGGGCCAGCGGACGCTCGCTTCCCGCCGCCAGGCGCAGGACCGCCTTCCCCTCCACCCCCAGGGCGAACAGCGCCTCGCCGGCCCGGAACCGGACCCACCATTCGGCGTCGCCCAACAGGCGGTCCAGCCCGGCCGCCAGGCGCGAGAAGCCCGCCGCCCCGGCCGCCTCGGCCGCCGCCGAGCGGACGGTCCAGCTCTCGTCCTCCATGGCCCGGCCGATCGCCCCCTCGCCCGCCGGATGCTGCAGCCGACCCAGGGCCCGCACCGCCGCGGTGCGGGCCTCGAAATGGGCGTGGCCCGCGAAGGCGATCAGCAGCGGCACGACCTGGTAGTCGCCGGAGAACCCCAGGGCGTCCAGCGTCAGCGCGCGCAGCTGGGGCGAAAGGTCGGCGCGCTCGAGGGCGGCCATGGCGGCCGGCGGATMGGCGGCGGCGACCTGGCGCAGCAGCTCGGCGTAGAGGCGGGACGGCTCCAGTTCGCCCCCGACCGCGTAGTCCAGCAGCCGGCCGATGCTGGGTGGATGGCCGTTGTCGGCCAGGGCCTTGACCGCGGCCATGCGGATTTCGGGACGAGGCGATCCTATGGCGCATCGCATTGCCCGCCGCGCGACGTCCCCGCCGAGGGCGGACAGGGCTTCGAGCACCGTCAGGCGCCCGGCGCGCGACCCTCGCTCCAGCCGCGCGACCAGCACGTCGACCAGGCCGATCTGGCGCAGCTGGCTGAGGACGCGCTCCTGATCCGCGCCCCGGATCAGGCCCTGGAACTCGACCAGCACGTCCGCCATCAGCCGCGCCCGATGGGCGAAGGGGCGTAGCGTGTCGATCGCGTCGGGGACGTCGCGCAGCAGGGCCGACAAGCCCTCGACCACGGCCCGGCGATCGGCGGCCAGGCGCCCTGCTCTACGTTCGGTGATCAGGCGCAGGACGATCAGGCCGCTCATCCAGCCGAGGGCCAGCGCCATGAGGACCAGGGCCGTGATCCAGATGATCGCCAGCGGGGACATCAGAACCGCGTCGTCAGGGCGATCGCCATCTCGTCGCGATCGTAGGCGTCGCGCATCTCGTGGGTGAAGCCCAGCTGGATGCTCAGCGCCTGACTGAAGTCCACCGCCGCGCCGGCCGAGGCGGCCCGGACCGTCACCGTGCGTCCGGACGAGCTCTCGGGCGCATCGGCCCAGCCGAGGTAGAGCCGCAGGTCGCCGCGCGGGCTCCAATCGCCCCGCACCGCATAGCCGCTGCGGAAATCGTCCAGCTCGTCCACCGTGAGGAAGGCGCGCGCCGTCAGGCTCACCCGCTCCCTCCAGGCCAGGACGGCGTAGGGCTGCAGGCCGCGCACGTCGCCGACCTGGTAGCGGGCCCAGCTGGCGTCCGCTCCCAGCCGGGTCGTCCATGCGCCCTTGGCGTCGATCCGCGCCGAACCGCCGCCGCGCACGCTGAACTCGGGCCGGTAGTCGGCGTCGGGCGTCCCGCCCACGGCGATCCAGGCGTCCCGATCCGGACCGAAGGCCCGCGCGCCCAGGGCTTCGAGGAAGACGTCCTCGCGTCCGAAACGCTCCGTCCGGTCCACCGACAGCACCCCGGTGTCGCGGCCGCGTCGCACGCTCACGCTGGCGATCGTCGACGACCAGTGGCCCAGGCCGTTCGAAAGCTCGCTGCGGGCGTGGGCCAGGTCCAGCCGCCAGGCCAACGGCGCGCCGGCAGCCGCCGGAGCGCCGTCGATCCGGCGCGACAGGGCCTGGACCTCGGGATCGCCGGCCAAGGTCGACGACAGGGGCGCCAACCGCTTGCGAGCCATGGCCGGATCGCCCGCGAACAGGGCCGAACGCGCATAGGCCAGGCGGGCGTCGCGATAGTCCGGCGCCAGGCGCAAGGTCGCCTCCAGCGCCCGGTCCGCGGCGTCGTACCGATGGGCGGCGATATAGGCCAGGCCGAGGTTCAGCTGCACGTCGGCGTCGGCCGGCCGCTGGCGGGCCAGCGCCTCGAGCGCCGCGATCGCCTCCTCGGTGCGCCCCGCCGTGCGGGCTTCCACCGCCGCGGCGTAGGTCGGGTCCACCGCCTGGGCCGCGACCAGCATCCACACCATCAAGCGACCTCGCTCGGCGACAGCCGCGCCAGGCGCGCGACCAGTTCGTCGGGGTTGAACGGCTTGGCCAGATAGTCCGCCGCCCCCAGCTGCAGGGCGCTGACCACGTCGTCCTGGCGCTTGAGCGCCGTGAGCATGAACACCGTCAGGTCGCGGGTCTGGTCGTCGTCCTTGAGGCGGCGCAGCACCTCGAAGCCATCGAGCACCGGCATCATGGCGTCCAGTACCAGGACCGCCGGCCGGAGCGCCCGGGCCTGCTCCAGCGCCGCCCCGCCATCCTCGGCCAGGATCACCCGATAGCCGGCCCTGGTGAGCTTGTGTTCCAGAATACTGCGAAGCAGTGGGTCGTCGTCGGCGACTAGAATAAGTCCGTTCGGCATCGGACGTCTCCTCGCGAAACAAACTTCACTATATCAGAATCGCTTTCATCACACCGATAACACACCGCGCGAGCAAACATGATAAACGCGAACTACTTGATGACGAGATAGCGCCACGACATTCGACAAACACTCAAGCTTTCCGCCTCGACGTCACAACCAAATCTAACACGGATAGGCCGTCAAACCGTCCATTGGTCCGCGCCAGCGCTCCAAGCAAACACCGGTTCTCCGGACTCGGCCTCCCCTTGAGCGCGCCCTCACGGCGTGTCGGTAGCGCTCGCGCGGGGAATGACATTTTGCATCCAAAATATTGACCGATTGCATTCATGCATTGTAGTCCGGTGTCACGCCCGCTTTCGGGCTCTGGTGACGGTGGACTGGCATGCGCGACGGCCCGATCAAGATACTGGTTCCGACAGGCTCCCTCGGGGCCGGCGCCCTGGAGGCCGAGGTCGCCTACGGCGTCGCCCAGGGCGCGCGCGCCATCGCCACGGACGCCGGCTCGACCGACAGCGGCGCGGCCTATCTCGCGCTCGGCGTCTCGAAGAACAACCGCGGCTCGGTGAAGCGCGACCTGACCATCCTGATGAAGGCGGGCGCGCGGGCGGGCATTCCGCTGATCATCGGCACCTGCGGCCAGGCGGGCGGCGACCGCAACGTCGACTGGACCCGCGACATCGTGCTGGAGGTCGCCGGCGAACTGGGCGTCAGCCCGAAGATCGCCCTGCTCTATTCCGAACAGGACAAGGCCGACCTGAAGGCCCGCAACGCCGCCGGCAAGATCCGCCCCCTGCCCCCGCTCGGCCCGCTCGACGACGCCACGATCGATTCCTGCGAGCACATCGTCGCCGCCATGGGACCCGAGCCTTACATGGCCGCGCTGCGGGGCGGCGCCGACATCATCCTGGGCGGCCGCACGACCGACACCGCCGTCATCGCCTGCTTCGCCCTGCTGCACGGCGCGCCGTCCGGCCCGTCCTGGCACGCGGCCAAGATCGCCGAGTGCGGGGCCCAGGCCACGGCCGTGCGCAACAAGGGCGCCGGGGTGCTGATCAGCATCGGCGCCGACGGCTTCGAGGTCGAACCGCTCAGCCTCGACAACTGGTGCGATCCCGAAAGCGTCTCGGCCCACATGCTGTACGAGAACAGCGACCCGTTCCGCCTGACCGAGCCGGGCGGCGTGCTGGACGTGACCCAGGCCGTCTACACCCAGGCCGACAAGCGGTCGGTGAAGGTCACCGGCTCGGTATGGGAGCCAAAGCCCTACACCCTGAAGCTGGAGGGCGCGGCGGCCAGCCGTTTCCAGACCGTCATGCTGATCGGCATCCAGGACCCCGACGTCCTGGCCGACATCGACACCTTCCATGACAACCTGCTGGAGGCGCTGAACCAGCGGGTGCACGCCACCATCGGCGCGGCGGCCGGGGACTTCCACATCTCGCTGCGCCTCTACGGCTGGAACGCGATCTCGGGCGACAAGCCGCCGAAGGGCACGCCGCCGCCGCGCGAGGTGGGGGTGCTGTTCGTGGCCACCGCCGACACCCAGGAGATGGCCTCGCAGATCGCCAAGGCCTGCAACCCGTACTTCTTCCACTATCCGCTGTTCATGGACCGTGAGCTGCCCAGCTACGGCTTCGCCTTCAGCCCAGCGGACATCGATCGTGGCGCGGTCTTCGAATTCAAGCTCAACCACGTGGTCGAAGTCGACGATCCGCTGGAGCTGGTCCGCACCGTCTGGATCGACCTTCGCAACGAGGAGGCCGCGTGATGACCACGGTCAAGGACGTCTGCCGCCATGTGCGGTCCAAGAACGCCGGCCCCTTCTGGGTCACGGTCGACCTGTTCTTCGACGGCGAGGCGAACTTCCAGCGCTACAACGACAGCGCCGCTCTCGGGCCTGACCTGTTCGCGCGCCTCTACGGCGCCGACCCGGCGCTGGTGAAGCGGTTCGCCGTACCTAGCCTGCACGTCGTGAAGATCTCCTACCCGCGCGCCGCGTCGCAGGGCGGCATGGTCGAGCGCGACATGCATGCGGGGCAGCAGTACGTACGCCTGCTGGACGTCGAACTCGACGCGGAGCCGGCCGCGTGAGCGCCCTGGCCATCGAGACCCCCGCCGACGTCGAAGCCCGCCTGCGGGTCGACCTGGCCGCCGCCTACCGGCTGGTCGCGCTGTTCGGCTGGGACGACCTGGTCTTCACCCACATCTCGGCGCGCATCCCGGGACCGGAGCACCACTTCCTGATCAATCCATATGGCTGGATGTTCGAGGAGATCACCGCCAGTTCGCTGGTGAAGGTGGGGCTGGACGGCCGGGCGATCGGGCCGAACACCGCGATGGTCAATCCGGCCGGCTTCACGATCCACTCGGCGGTGCACGAGGCGCGCGAAGACGCCGGCTGCGTCATCCACCTGCACACGGTGGCGGGCACGGCCGTGTCGTCGCAGGAAGAAGGCCTGCTGCCGCTGAACCAGACGGCCATGCTGCTGAACGGTCGCATCGCCTATCACGACTTCGAGGGCGTGGCGCTGGACCACGACGAGCGCCCGCGCCTGGTCGCCGACCTGGGCGGCAAGAACGTGATGATCCTGCGCAACCACGGCACGCTGACGGTCGGCCGCACGGTCGCCGAGGCCTTCACCCAGATGTACTTCCTGGAGCGGGCCTGCGCGATGCAGGTGGCGGCCCAAAGCGGAACGGTCCGTMTGCCCGCCGATCCGGTCCAGGCCGTCGTCGAGCAGCAGAGCCAGGGCCTGGGCTTCGTGGCCGATCTGCTGGTCTGGCCGGCCCTGCTGCGCAAGCTGGACCGCGTGAGCCCCGGCTACGCGGCATGACGAGCTCCCGACGGGTGGTCGTCACCCAGCGCTTCTTCGACGATGCGACAATCGTCTATCTGGAGGCCCAAGGCTGCGAAGTCGCTGTCGCCGACCTGCCGCCGGGCAAGGGCGACGGCGACTTCACCCAGGCCGAGCTGGAGGCCTTGCTCGCCGGCGCGGCGGGCTGGATCGTCGGCCACGCGCGCGTGACCCGCGACCTGATGGCCGCCCTGCCCGCCTTGAAGGTCGTCTCGCGCCGGGGCGTCGGCTATGAGCGCGTCGACCTCGAGGCCGCTCGTGACCTCGGCAAGGTCGTGGCCATCGCGGCCGGCGGCAACGACGCCTCGGTGGCCGACCACGCCATCGCCCTGATGCTCGCCGTTGGTCGTCGCTTCCGGGAGTCGCAGGCCAACATGCTGGCGGGGAACTGGTCGATCCTGATGGGCTCGGACCTCTATCGGAAGACCGTCGGCGTCGTCGGCGTCGGTCGCATCGGCCGCAGCGTCGTCCAGCGCCTGCGCGGTTTCGAGGCCAAGGTGCTGGTCGCCAGCAGCCGCCGCGACGAGGCCTGGGCCGACGCCAACGACGTCACCTACGTGGACATGCCGACGCTGCTGGCCAGATCGGACGTCGTCACCCTGCACGCCCCGCTGACGCCCGAGACGCGCCTACTGATCGACGCCGAGGCTTTGGCGGCCATGAAGCCCGGGGCGATCCTGATCAACACCGCGCGCGGCGGACTTGTCGACGACGCGGCGCTGCTGGAGGCGCTGAAGAGCGGCCGGCTGGGCGGTGCGGGCCTGGACACCTTCATGAGCGAGAGCGACCCGGCCTTGAAGCCGGTCACCGACGCGCTCCTGGCCCTGCCCAACGTGGTCGGTACGCCGCACGCGGCGGCTTCGTCCCGGGAAGGTCTGGACCGCACGAACATGGTCGCGGCGCGGTCCGTCGTCGCCGTCCTGGATGGAGACGATCCGCCGCCGGAATGCGTGGTGGCGGACGGGCGGACGCGCTAGCCCGCCCCAGACCGAGGATCCAAGCCGCACGCGCTGATCGTGCGGCTTTTTCCTTTCGGAAGATCAGATCGCCGCCGCGATCGCCTCGCCGCAGGCCACCGTGCCCAGCGGGCCGCCGAGGTCGCGGGTGCGCAGCTCCTGCCTGGCCAGCACCGCCTCTATAGCCGCCAGCACGGCTCCCGCCGCCTCGCGCTCGCCGAGGTGATCGAGCATCAGCGCGGCCGCCCAGACCTGCCCCACGGGATTGGCCACCCACTGCCCGGCGATGTCCGGCGCCGAGCCGTGCACCGGCTCGAACAACGAGGGGAACTTCCGTTCCGGGTTTATGTTGGCCGCCGGAGCGATGCCGATGGTGCCGGTGCAGGCGGGGCCCAGGTCCGACAGGATGTCGCCGAACAGGTTGGACGCCACCACCACGTCGAACCAGTCCGGGTGCTGCACGAAATGCGCGGTGAGGATGTCGATGTGGTACTTGTCCCAGCGCACGTCCGGATAGTTCGCCGCCATCGCTTCGACTCGCTCGTCCCAGTAGGGCATGGTGATCGAGATGCCGTTGGACTTGGTCGCCGAGGTCAGGTGTTTCTTCTCGCGCCGTTGGGCCAGGTCGAAGGCGTACTTCAGAACCCGATCGACGCCGACGCGGGTCATCACCGTCTCCTGCATGACCACCTCGCGCTCGGTGCCGGGGAAGATCTTCCCGCCGATCGAGGAGTATTCGCCCTCGGTGTTCTCGCGCACGACGTAGAAGTCGATATCGCCCGGTCCGCGTCCGGCCAGGGGGCTCGGCACGCCGGGCATCAGCTTGACGGGACGCAGGTTCACGTACTGGTCGAACTCGCGCCGGAACTGGATCAGCGAGCCCCACAGCGACACGTGGTCCGGCACCGTCTCGGGCCAGCCGACCGCGCCGAAGAAGATGGCGTCATGGCCGCCGATCTTCTGCTTCCAGTCCTCCGGCATCATCTGGCCGTGCTGGAGATAGTAGTCGCATGAGGCGAAGTCGAAATGGTCGTACTCGAACCGGCAGCCGAACTTCGCCGACACGGCGTCCAGCACGCGCAGCCCCTCGGGCACGACCTCCTTGCCGATCCCGTCGCCGGGGATGACTGCGATGCGGTAGGTGCGGTTGGCGCTCATCGGAACTCTCGGGAAACAGCGGACGCATCGATCAGGATCGCCCGGAAGTCGTTGACGTTTGTCAGGGTCGGGCCGGTGACGACAAGTCCCCCGACCGCCTGGAAGAAGCCATAGCCGTCATTGTCGTCCAGCCGGTCGCGCGCGCTGAGGCCCAGCCGCCGGGCCAGCTCCGGCGTCTCGGGCTCGAGCACGGCGCCGGCGTTGTCCTCGGAGCCGTCGATGCCGTCGGTGTCGGCCGCCAGGGCATGGATGCCGGGCAGGCCGTCCAGAGCCACCGCCAGGGCCAGCAGAAATTCGGCGTTGCGCCCGCCGCGGCCGCCGCCGCGCACGGTCACCGTGGTCTCGCCGCCCGACAGGACCGCCCAGCGGCCGCGCCGGCGCCGGGTCAGGGCCATCAGGCAATGGACCAGATCGGCGTGCTCGCCCGCGATCTCCCGCGCCTCGCCCTCGATCCGGTCGCCCAGGACCACCGGCGTGTAGCCGTGGTCGCGCGCGATGGCGGCGGCGGCCTCCAGCGACCTGGCGGGGGTGGCGATCATGCGGACGTCGGCGGGGACGTCCTCCGGTCCGGGCGTCTCGCTGCGCGGGTCCAGCAGCCAGGCGCGGACCGCGTCCGGCACGACGTCCAGCCGGCGCTCGAGGATCGCCAGGGCGTCGGCCGAGGTGGTCGTATCGCCCAGGGTCGGGCCTGAGGCGATCACCGCCGGGTCGTCGCCTGGCGCGTCGGAGATGACCAGGGTCACTACCTTGGCCGGCGTGGCCGCCAGCGCCAGTCGCCCGCCCTTGATGGCCGAGAGGTGCTTGCGCACGCAGTTGATCTCGCCGATCGGCGCGCCGGACTTCAGCAGCGCGCGGGTGACCGCCTGCTTGTCGGCCAGCGTGATCCCCTCGCCCGGCGCCGCGAGCAGCGCCGAGCCGCCCCCGGACAGCAGGCAGAGCACCAGGTCGTCCTCGGTGAGTCCCCTCACCCGCTCCAGGATCGCCTGGGCCGCCCGCGCCCCGGCCGCGTCCGACACCGGATGGGCGGCCTCCACGACCTCGATGCGCTCGCAGGGGACCGCATGCCCGTAACGGGTGACGACCAGCCCCGAGAGCGGCCCGGGCCAGTGCGTCTCGACGGCCCGCGCCATCGCCGCCGCGGCCTTGCCCGCCCCGACCACGATCGTCCGCCCGCGCGGCGGATCCGGCAGGAAAGGCGGCAGCCGCGACGCCGGCGAGGCGGCGTCGACGGCGGCGTCGAACATGGCGCGAAGAAGGACCCCGGGCTGCATCAGCACCCCGGGGCCAGGGAAGGACCGAGGCCGCGCCGATAGCGCGCGCCCGGTCCGCTCGAGGTCATGGTCAGCGGGTCCAGTTGAAGGTCACGCCGAAGGTGCGCGGCGGGGCGTAGGCGCCGAAGTTCGCGCCCAGGAACGAGCCCTGGAAGGTCCGCGTGACCTCGTTGCTCAGGTTCTTGCCCCACAGGGACAGCGACCAGCGGTCGTGCGGCTCGGTGTAGACGATGCGGCCGTCGTAGAAGTTGGTGGGCGACCGCCGCTCGGGCCCCTCGTTGGAATTGTCGTCCCAGATGCTGCTTTCGTAGCGGTAGTCGATCGCGAAGCGCACCGCGCCGCCGCCCGCCAACGACCAGTCGTACGAGGGCGACAGCACCACCTTGTGCTTGGGCACGCGGGCGATCTGGTTGCCGGCGTAGCTGACGCCCGGTTCGGCCTCGTACTCGTCGAACTTGGCGTCGGTGTAGCCGTAGGACGCCACCAGCTTGGCCCCATGGAACGGCCGCCAGCTGAGATAGGTCTCGTAGCCCTTGATGGTGGCCGCGCCGGCGTTGTCGGTGACCACGGCGCCGCTGGGCACGGTCCGACGGGTCTGCAGGTCGCTGTAGTCCATCCAGTAGAGGGTGTTGTTCCAGACCAGCGCGCCGCCCAGGAAGGTGCTCTTCTGGCCGAGCTCGTACTGGGTGGCGTGCTCGGGGTCGAACGCGTCGCCGGCCTCCTCCGCCGTCGCCGGCAGATCCTGGAAACCGCCGCTTTTGAAGCCGGTCGAGATCATCGCGTAGAACAGGTTGTCCTTGTTCGGCTGGAAGTTGACGCCGGTCCGCCAGGTCACCGCGTCGAACGAGGCCGAGGACGAGACGTCGAACGGCTCCTCGGCGCGGAACAGCGAGTCCCCGGCCAGGTCATCGACGCGGTAGTCCTTCTTGTCCTTGGAGTAGCGCAGGCCGCCGATCACCGCGAAGCGCTCGCCCAGCGGCACGGTGACGTCGCCATAGACCGCGTAGCTCTTCAGCTGGGCGTCCTGGGTGAAGACCTCGGTCCCTGCCCCGCCGATGTCCAGCACCAGGGTGTCGGTCCGGTGCGTGTCGCTGTTGAAGTTGTAGAGGCCGACCACCCAATGGACCGGGCTGTCGGGCAACGAGGAGAGCCGCAGTTCGTGGCTGGAGGCGTCGCTCGTCTCGGCGTTGCCGCCCTCGATGCCGATGAAGTTGGTCGTCGGGTTGCCGCCGTCGAAGTCGTAATAGGTGTCGTAGTCGAGGTCACGGTACGAGCCCAGATAGGTCAGGGTCGCGAACGACAGGTCCCAGTCGGCCTGGAAGCGCAGGCCCCAGGTGTCGCGGTCCTGGTGGCCGTCGATCGAGCCCGCCGAATGATCGCGATCACGATCCACCGTCCAGAAGGCCGAGTAAGGACTGCTGGTGTCGAGGTCGAGCACGTGCTGTCCCGGGCCGGTCCCACGGTCGCGCGTGCCGTCGACGCCTGCCTGGACACGGAAGGTCGGGCTCAGCTCGGCCGCCACCTGGAACCGACCGCTCAGGGTGTCCTGGTCCTCCAGCGAACCGCCGGTGAAGGTGTTGTCGACATAGCCGTCATGCTTGCGCCAGGCGGCGCTGGCGCGCACGGCGGCCTTGCCGTCGGCGAACGGCGCGTTGACGAAGCCCGCGCCCTCGAACCGGTCGTAGTTGCCGACCGTCGCCTCGACGCCTGTGTCGAAGCCGGTCAGGCTCGGACGCTTGGACACGACATTGACCGCGCCTCCGACCACGTTGCGGCCGTACAGCGTGCCCTGGGGTCCCTTCAGCACCTCGATCCGCTCGACGTCGAAGGCGTCGAAGGCGACCATGGCCGGGCGGCCCAGATAAATCTCGTCGAGGAAGACGGCCGAGCTCGGGTCGCCCGCGGCCCCGCGGTCGGTCGACCCGATGCCCCGGATGGCGATGCGCGGCTGCGAGGCCGGGAAGGCGTCGAACTCCAGGCCCGGCGTGCGGCTGGAGACGTCGTCGATCTCGCGGATGCGGGCTTCCTTCACCTGCTCGGCGCCGAAGGCGGTGACGGTCACCGGCACGTCCTGCAGGCGTTCGCTGCGGCGCTGGGCGGTGACGACCACCTCGTCGAGCATCGCGTTATCGGCCGACGCGGCCTGGGCCAGCGCGTGACCGGCGGACATCAGAGCCGTCGCGGCGACGCCGCACGCCAGCACCTTGCGCCTCATCGAGACCATATCGCCCTCCCCTGGGGTCATTATTGAACCCCGTCTCAGCGGGGATGCCGGGACGATAGACAGCCTGGATGCTGTCGGTCAACATATTGCATCCAATTTTATGTCTGTTTGAATGTGATCCTTGACGACAGCGGATGCGGGCGGCAGGTTCCCTAGCGAAGGGTAGCGATCGCCAGGATGCGCGCCTTGGTGCGGAGGACGTGTTCGATCATGAGGCGCTCGGCCCCCTCGCCGTCCCCCGCTCGGATCGCCGCCAGCAGGTTCTCGTGATCGGCTTGCGACTGGACGATGTGCGGCGGAACGGTCGCCGCGATCTGGCGTGCGCGGGGCGGCACGTGGGCCGCGACCGTGGGCGACACCCGCACCGCGTCGCCGAACACCGGATAGAGGATCGTCATCCGCATGGCGTGGCGCAGCACCAGGTTGTTGGCGGCATGGTGGATCCGGCGGTGGAAGATCCAGTTGCAGTCGTACCACTCGTATTCGATGGCTTCGGACCACTCGCCGCGATCGACGATGGCGCGGCCGCGCGCCACCAACTCGTCCAGCGGCTGGAGCCCCTCCTCCTCCCAGCCCTGCTCGATCGACAGCCGGCAGGCCAGGCCCTCGATCCGCGCGCGCACCTCGATCGAGTCGTAGATGTCGCCCAGGGTCACGGCGCGGACGGTGTAGCCGCGGTTCATGTTGTACAGCACCAGCCCCTCGGCCGAGAGCACGGCCAGGGCGCTGCGCACCGGCGTGCGCGAGACGTCCAGCTGGGTCGCCAGGGCCTCGGCGCGCAGGCGCGTGCCGGGCGCGATCTCGCCGGTGACGATCATCTCGCGCAGCCGCGTCAGCACCGTATGCGTGGCCGGCTCGGTGTTCTGGGGATCGGCCAAAGCCTCGGCGCCGTCCGTCATCTTCGCTCCCGCCATCGCATGCTCCGAGAATCTTCCAGTCGCCCCACGGTGAGCGATCCCCCGGAGCGATACAATCATCCGGCGCCGCGCGTCCCCCTCATTCAACCATCCGCCCCCGGCCGATCGCCGACGGAGACCTGCACGTGACGCCTGACATCCTGCTGAACCCGGCCTTCCTCGGCCTAGCCATGGTCGTGACCTTCATGACGCTGATCATGACCAAGCGCATGTCGGCGATCGCCGCCCTGCTGCTGGTGCCGATCCTGTTCGGCCTGATCTCCGGCGCCGGCGCGGGGCTGGGCCCGATGATGATCAAGGGCGTCCTGCAGGTGGCCCCCACCGCGCTGATGCTGGCCTTCGCCGTGCTCTACTTCGCGATCATGATGGACGCGGGCCTGTTCGATCCGCTGGTGAGGAAGGTGCTGGCCACCGTCGGCGAGGACCCCGTGCGCATCGCCCTGGGCACCGCCCTGCTGGCGACCGTGGTCTCGCTGGACGGCGACGGCACGACGACGGCGCTGATCGTCATCACGGCCATGCTGCCCGTCTACCGCAAGGTCGGGATGAACCCGCTGATCCTGGCCACCCTGCTGGGCTCGACCAATTCGCTGATGAACTTCGTGCCGTGGGGCGGACCGTCGGCGCGGGCGGCCAGCGCCGTTCACGCCGACCTGACCCAGGTCTTCCTGCCCCTGTTGCCGGCGATGATCGCCGGGCTCGCCGGCGTCTACGGCCTGGCCTGGCTGTTCGGCCGTTCCGAGCGCCGGCGGCTGGCCGGAGCGACGCCCGGCGCGGCGACCGCCGAGCCGCTCGTCGTCGCGCTCGACACGCCCGCCGACAAGGAGGCCGAAGCCCTCCGCCGCCCCCGGCTGTTCTGGCTCAACCTCGTCCTCACCGTGGGCCTGTTGC
This sequence comes from Caulobacter sp. 05T431, assembly GCF_056665975.1. Classification (NCBI taxonomy): domain Bacteria; kingdom Pseudomonadati; phylum Pseudomonadota; class Alphaproteobacteria; order Caulobacterales; family Caulobacteraceae; genus Caulobacter; species Caulobacter sp. 05T431. The sequence continues at coordinate 134,600 of NZ_JBFTKU010000004.1, forward strand.
TGGGCATGATCCTGAGCCTGGCGCCGCTGCCGGTCCTGATGATGGGCGCGTTCGCCGTCGCCGTGACGATCAACTATCCGAACCTGCGCGAGCAGAAGGCGCGGATCGCCGCCCACGCCGACAACGTCGTCAACGTGGTGGTGCTGATCTTCTCGGCCGGCGCGTTCACCGGCATCCTGAACGGCACGGGCATGGCCGACGCCATGGCCACCGCCGCCCTGTCGGTCATCCCGCCGAACATCGGACCGTTCCTGGCGCCGATCACCGCCCTGGCCAGCATGCCGCTGACCTTCGTGATGTCGAACGACGCCTACTATTTCGGCGTGGTGCCCGTGATCGCCCAGACCGCCGCCCATTACGGCATCGCGCCCGAGGCCATCGCCCGCGCCTCGCTGATCGGACAGCCGGTCCATGCGCTCAGCCCGCTGCTGGCCCCGATCTACCTGGCGTGCGGCCTGCTGGGCGTGGACGTCGCCGACGCCCAGCGGTTCGCCCTGAAGTGGGCGGTGCTGATCTGCCTGCTGGTGTTGGGCGTGGCCCTGTTGACCGGCGCGGTCCCCCTGGTCGCCAGCTAGCGGTCCGTTCCCGATATCCGAGCCCGCTAGAAGCGGACCCGGATATCGAGGCCGGCCGATTGGGCGCGGGTCCGGTCGCCGAACTCCCGGTCATAGTTGAAGCGCACCGACACGCGGTCGTCTCCGATCACGTGGAAGTCGACGCCCGCCGTATAGGCGCTGCGGTCCAGGGTCGTGCCGATCCGCGCCGCTTCGGACGCCGGATTGGCCCCGACAAGGCGGAACGGCATCTCGATCCGGTCGGTCGTATTGAACAGACCGCCGACCCGGAACGCCACCGCCGTCTGGCTGCGCACGCCCTGGCGCATCACGAAGCCCAGCGTCACCTCCGGATTGGCCGTGCCGATGAACTGGGTGTGGGAAGCGCCGCTCGCGCCCAGGCCGCCCAGGCCGCCCTCGGCGAACTTCTGCTGGTGCAGGCCGGTGGCCCAGACGTTCAGCGCCGGCCGCACGAAGAGCCGTCCGTTCTCGACCACATAGGCGAAGCGCGCGTCGGTGCGCAGATAGCCGCTCTCCGGCTGGGCCTCGCCCCGTCCGGGCGCGAAGACCTCCACCGCGCGCGTGGTGTCCATCCACTGCCAGCCGCCGGACAGCGAGAACGCCATCTCCGCCGAGCCGTGGTCGCCGCGGTCGCTGCGCTTCTTCAGGCCCAAGCCGGCGTTGAAGCCCTGCCCCTCGGCCAGCGAGCGCATGTGGTCGACATCGACTCGGTCCAGCCGCTCGTATCCGACCGCCGCGGCCAGCGACCAGTCGCCGGACAGCGGACGTTCGAAACCGCCGCGCAGGCGCCCGCCCTCGACCTTGGCGCCGAGGGTCTGGGCGTCGGCCTCGCCGCGCGAGGTGACCCGCTCGATCGTCGCCCAGGCGCACTTGCCGTCCAGGCTCGCGCCGGGGCCGGCGCAGTCGAACAGCTGGCTGGAGAAGCTGTTGGCCGAGTACAGCTGGCTGCGCAGCGGCGCCAGGTATGGCTCGGGATTGAGCTCGCCGAAGATCCGCGAATAGACCGCTTCCTGGCCGGCTTCCAGATTGCCGATCAAGGCCATCAGACGACCCATGCCGCCGGAGTCGCCGGCCTGGATCGCCGCGTTCATGTGCCGGCCCAGCGCCTGGCCGTTGCCGTTCAGGAAGGCCTGGTCGAAGTGCGGCGTGAACGCCAGCTGGACACCGGCAGAGCCCGTCTGAATCCGGTAGTCCATCGCCAGGGTGTCGGTGATCTTCAGGCCGTTGTCGACGGCCGAACCGGACGCGAACAGGGTGACCGGCTTGGCGTCCTGCAGCCAGGTGAGGGTCACCTCGCCCGTCCCGGCCACGTTGGCCGATCCCGTGACGTCCACATGGTCGGACGCATAGGGCCCGAAGGCCACGTCGAAGGCCATGCGACCCGTCGAGGTCTGGACGAAGTCGCCGTCGATCGCGACCGTGCTGATCACGCGAAGCCCGTAATAGGGATTGGAGGCCGGATCGCCCAGGTCGTCGTAGTTGGCGAACTGCGCGCCGCCGGCCAGGTCGATCGGCGTGCGCGGCGCCGACAGGCCCATCACGAAGTTGCCGCTGTTGGTGAAGGTCCCGCCCGGCGTCGCGGCCGGCGACAGCGAGAAGGCCGCCATGCGGGCCGAGGCCAGATGGGTCGTCGCCGTTTCCCGCAGGACGATCGAATGGGCGGCGATGAAGGTCGCGCCGTCCTGGTTGACGAAGCTGTTGTCGCCGCCGCCCAGATCGACGTCGCCGATGACCACGCCCCGGTTGTCGACATGGTCGTCGCCGCCCGAGGTGCGGATGGCCAGGTTCGAGGTCGCCGAGAGGTGCCCCGTGTTGACCAGGGTGTTGTCGGCCCCGCCGTCGATCACGACGCCCGCGCCCGTTCCCGAGCCGCCGCGCGTCACGCCGTCCAGGGCGATGTCGATGTCGCCCGCGCCGCTGGAGCCGTGGCTCTGGGCGAAGACGGCCACGCCGTCCGCGCCGACCGCCATGACGTCGTCGGCCAGGGTCAGGGCGATCGAACCGCCCGCCCCCTCGCCGCCGGCCGTGCCCTGGTGGACGCCGTCGATCCAGCCGCCGCCACCGCCCAGGCTCTGGACCGCGACGCCGTAGGCCCCCGCCCCCGTCGTCAACACGCCGCCGGCCTGGGTGAAGGCGATGTCGCCGCCGTCGCCCCTGTTGTCCTGGTTCAGGGTCACGCCGTCGACGCCGCCGCCCAGCACCGCCCCGCCGCCGCCGCCGATCGACTGCAGCAGCACACCGTGCGCCCCCGCGCCGGCCGTGACGATGACGCCGTCCTGGTCGAGCGTGACATCGCCGCCGTCGCCCGCCGCGCCGCCGGTCGCGCCCAGGCTGGCCGCGCCTCCGCCGGGGCTGGTCAGGTTGACCACGCCGCCGCCCGCGCCGATCGACTGGACCAGCAGGCCCGCGGCGTGATCGCCCGTCGTGACGATCGCGCCGTCGAAGCGGGCCGTGACCGCCCCGCCCGACAGGTCCGTCCCGCCGGTCGAGCCCAGGCTCAGGGTCGGGGCGACCGTCGCCGCGTCCGCGCCCGTGACGACGACGTCGGCCACGCCGCCGCCGCCGCCCACGCTCTGCAGGATCGCGCCCGCGCCGAGGGCGCCCGTGGTGGTGATCCGGCCCTGGTGGTCGCGGACCACGGCGCCCCCGCCCTCGTCGGTCCCGTTCTGGCCGCCCAGGGCCACGGACACCGATCCGACCGAGGCGCCCTGCGCCACGTCCACCGTGACCACCGCCCGGCCACCGCCGCCGCCGATCGACTGGTCCAGCACGCCCGGCGAATGGGCGCCGTTGGTCAGGATGTCGCCGGTCTGGTTGTTGTCGAGGTCGCCGCCGAGATTGCGCGCGCCGTCGATCCCGCCCAGGGCCACGTCCACCGCCAGGGGCATGGCCTCGCCGCCGACCTCGGCCGTCGGGTCGACCGCCAGGGCCGACAGGGTCGACACCTCGTCCTGGGGCGTGGCCGCGACCTCCAGATTGACGCGCAGCACGCCGCCGCCGCCGCCGATCGACTGGTTGAAGATGCCGGCCGCGTTGGCGCCGCCCACCTGGTACGTGCCACTCGAGACCAGGAACACCGAGCCGGCGTTCATGTCGGTCGCGCCCTCGGCCCCCGCCCGCGCGGAGACCCGCGGATCCGCCGTCGCGGCGGGGTCGTTGGAGCCGCCGACCGGCAAGCCCTTGCGGCCGTAGACCTGCGTGATGTCGAAAGCCAGTTGGCCGCCGCCGCCGTTGATGCTCTGGAGCACGATGGCCTGCGAGCCCTCGCCCAGCGTGGTGATGTCGCCGGACTGGACGACCGCGACCTCGCCGCCCTGGCCGCCGTCGCCGGTCCCGACCGCGCCGAGCACGGCGTTGACCAGGCCCGACACGGCGATGACCCCGGCGTCGATCGAGGCCGAGATCGCCGCGCCGGCGTTGCCGCCGCCCCCGCCGATCGATTGGGCCACGATCCCGTCGGCGTTGTCGCCCAGGGTGACGATCGAGCCGGCGTTCTCGACCAGCACGTCGCCGCCGTCGCCCCCGTCGCCGCCGATCCCGCCCACCGAGATCGCGGGCGAGGACGTTTCCTTGCCGAAGTCCAGTCCCAGGGTCAGCACCATGCCGCCGTTGCCGCCGCCGCCGCCGATCGACTGGGCCAGGATTCCGTGCGCCCCGTCGCCGCTGGTGCCGATGACCCCGTCGTTCTGGACGGTCACTTCGCCGCCGGTGTTGCCCGAGCCGCCCGCGCCGCCGATGTTCAGCGACGCGGCAGTGGTGCCCTTGCCGCCCGTGATCAGGTTGACCGATCGGATCGAGCTGCCGTTGCCGCCGCCCCCGCCGATCGACTGGGCGAAGACTCCATAGGACTCCTTGCCCTCGGTGACGATGAGGCCGGACTGGTCGTCGTCGGCGACCGGTCGGTTGGTGACGGTGACGTCGCCGCCCGTGCCGCCGCTCCCACCAGAGCCGCCGATGTTCAAGGCCGTGCGCGTCGTCGAGCGCTCGCCGGACGAGATCGAGCCGCCGTCGTTCATGATCCCGGCGTCGCCGCCGCCGCCGCCGATGCTGTTGGCCGAGACGCCAGACGAGTAATCGCCCTTCGTCCAGATCAGGCCGGTGTTGACGACGTCGACCGTCCCGCCCGTGCCGCCGGTCCCGCCCGAGCCACCGATGTTGATGAACGCCGAGATGCGCGAGGCCGTCCTGGCGCCGCCGGCGCCTTGGGTCGTGTCGGACGACGAGCTGAGCGTCGCGCCGCCCACGCCGCCGCCGCCGCCCACCGATTGGGCTCGTATGCCGTCGGCGAACTGGCCTTCGGTGGCGATCTGGCCCTCGTTGAGGACATCGACCGCGCCGCCGACGCCGCCCGCGCCGCCCGAACCGCCCAGGGCGATGCTCATGGCGCCGGCCGAGGAGTCGCTCCGGGCGGCCTCCACCGGCCTGGCGATGGTGACGGTCGCCCCGCCCACGCCGCCGCCGCCGCCCACGCTCTGGGCCAGGACGCCGTCGGACCGGTCGCCCGAGGTCCAGACCAGGCCGCTCTGGGTCAGGCCGACCGCGCCGCCGTCGCCGCCGGTCCCGCCATCGCCGCCCAGCACGACCTTGCCGGTGAAGGTGCTCATGATCAGGTTCAGCGCCATGCCGCCCGCGCCGCCGCCGCCGCCGACCGACTGGGCCAGCAGGCCGCGGGCCTCGTCGCCGCGCGTGACGACCTGGGCGTCGCTGGTCACCACGATCCGGCCGCCGTCGGCGCCCTGGGCGCCTTGCAGGCCGATGGTCATGCCCGCTTCGTAGACCTGTCTTTCGGCGTCGCTGCCGGTCGCGGTCTGGGCCCCGACCGAGATCGCGCCGCTCTTGCCGCCGCCGCCGCCGATCGACTGGGCGTAAAGGCCGCCGGAGCGGTCGCCGGTGGTGTCCAGCGCGCCGCTGATGTCGATCGACAGATCGCCGCCGGCCCCGCCGGTTCCGCCCTCGCGACCGATCGCGATGGCCAGCTTGTTGCTGGCTCCAAAGGCGAAGTTGCTGTTGAGCATGGCGTTGCCGCCGCCGCCGCCCAGGGACTGCACGATGATCGCGTCGGAATCGTCGCCCTTGGTGACGATCGAGCCGTCCTGGACCAGGGTGATGTCGCCGCCGTCGCCGCCCGAGGTGGGGTCGCCGCCCAGCGCCAGGGCCAGGGCCGTGGTCTTGGGGAAATAGCCGGCGCCGATGTTGTAGTTGGCGTTGCCGCCGCCGCCGCCCTGGGACAGCACCACCAGGCCGTCGGAATTGGCCCCGTCGGTCGAGATGTCGCCGCGGTTGGTCACGTTGACCTCGCCGCCGTCGCCCGAGGCGCCGCCGTTGCCGCCGATCGCCATCGACACAGCCAGGCTCTTGCTGGTCGCGGTGTCGGCGTCCACGCCCGCGGTGGAGAGGCCCAGCACCGCGTTGACGCCCGCGTCGCCGCCGCCGCCGCCCGTGGACTCCACGTAGACGCCGGTCGAGTTGTCGCCGAACGTGACGACCGAGCCGGCCCGGACTTCGTCGTCGTCGGGATCGCCGCGCACGACGGTGATGTCGCCGCCGTCGCCGGCCGCGCCGCCCGAACCGCCGACGCCGATGGTCAGCGGGCTGCCCGACAGGGCCACCACGCCCGTGACGTTGATCCCGCCCGAGCCGCCGCCGCCGCCGATGGCCATCACCGACACGCCCTTSGCGCCGCCGGTAAAGGTCGCGGACGCCAGGCGGGTCTTGCCCGCGGCGTCGGTCACCGCCTTGGCGTTGACGATCACGTCGCCAACGCTGACCAGTGAGATGTCGCCCGCGTCGGCCCCGACCCCGCCGTTGCCGCCGATGCCGACGCCCAGGGCGTAGCCGCGTTCCTCGCTGCTGCCGTTGGTGGCCGAGAGCGTGACGTTCAGGCCGCCGTCGCCGCCGCCGCCGCCGATCGAGCGCACCAGCACGCCGCCGGCCTCGACGCCCTGGACCCAGACGTCGCCCGTCTGGACCACCGAGACGTCGCCCGCGACGTCGCCGTTCCCACCGCCGCCGCCGACACCGAACGCGATCACCGGCTCCGAGCTGTCGGAACCGCCCTTGATCCCCCCGGCGATGTTGATGCCGCCGTCGCCGCCGCCGCCGCCCAGGGACTCGACCAGCAGGCCGCGCGAACGCCAGCCGTGGGCCGAGAGGTCGGCGTCGACCGCCGCCGTGACGTCGCCGCCCTTGCCGCCGCCGCCCCCGAAGCCGCCGACACCCAGCGTGGCCGACCCGTCCAGCGCGAAGCTGCCCGCGACGTTGATCGCCCCGCCGCCGCCGCCGCCACCGATGCTCTGGATGACGACCGCCGATTCCGTATCGCCCTTCGAGGTGATGACGGTGCGCTCGTCCTGCGTGCTCGCGATGGTCGTCGTGACGTCGCCCGCGTCGCCGCCAGAGCCGCCGAAGCCGCCGATGCCGATGGCCGCCGCGCGGCCGGCGCTGTCGGAACCGCCGTTGATCACCAGATCGCCGGTGACGTTGATCCCACCCGAACCGCCGCCGCCGCCCAGCGACTGGACCATCACGCCGCTGGAGCCCATCCCGTTGGTCTCGCCCACGACCCGACCTTGCGCATCACGGACGTAGCCTGTCGTGACGTCCTCGCCGGTGGTGACGCTGCCGGTGATCGTCGCCGTCACGTCGCCCGCATCGCCGCCGCCGCCGCCGAAGCCGCCGACGCCCAGGCCAAGGCCCAGGGAGTCGCTCTCCAGGCTGACCGAGATCGTGCCGGTCACGTTCAGCCCGCCCGAACCGCCCGAGCCGCCCACCGACTGGACGCTGATCCCGTCCGAGCTGTGGCCGTCCGTCTGGGTCAAGCCGGTGTGGGTGACGGTGACGTCACCGGCGTCGCCGCCCACGCCGCCGAAGCCGCCCAGGCCCATCGCCACCGTGCCCGCGTCGCCCGAGGCGATGTTGATCGCGCCGGTGACGTTGATCGCCCCCGCGCCGCCGCCGCCACCCAGCGATTGGATCAGCGCGCCGATGGCGTCGTCGCCCTCGGTATGGATGTCGCCCGTGAGGCTGGCGGTCACCGCCGCCCCGTCGCCGCCGCCGCCGCCGAACCCGCCGACCCCGACGCCGATCAGGCCGCTCTGCACCTCGGCCGCCGTCACCGACAGGCCGCCGGTGACGTTCATGCCGCCCACGCCGCCGCCGCCGCCCTGGCTGACCACGGCCACGCCCTTGGCCGCGTCGCCCTTGGTGTGGACGTCGCCGACCAGGTCGGCGACCACCGCGCCGGCGTCGCCGCCGCCGCCGCCGAGACCGCCGATCCCGACGAGCACCGAAGCCGCGTCGGTGGCGACGGTGATCCCGCCGCTGACGTTGAAGCCGCCCGCGCCGCCGCCACCGCCCTGGCTCTGCACCAGCAGACCCACGGCCTTGGAGCCCCGGGTGAAGACGTCGCCGGTGACCTCGGCCGACACCGCGCCCGCATCGCCGCCGTCGCCACCCGAACCGCCGACACCCACGCCGACATTGGTGGCCGTGTCGGCCGCGATCGACAGCTGGCCCGCGATGTCGAAGCCGCCCGAACCGCCGCCGCCGCCCACGCTCTGGGCCACCACGCCGCGCGAGCCGTAGCCCTTGGTGTAGGCCACGTAGTTGGAGTCGCCCGTCGCCGAGGCCGCGTTGCTGGCCAGGACCAGGGCCACGTCGCCGCCCGAGCCGCCGTCGCCGCCCGAGCCTCCGACGCCCACGCCGATATTGGTCGCCGCGTCGGCCGTGATCGACATCTGGCCGGTGGCGTTGAAGCCGCCCGAGCCGCCCCCACCGCCCACGCTCTGGGCCATGACGCCGTCGCTGTCGCCGCCCTCGGTCAGGATCTGGCCGATGATGTCGAGGTCGACGCTCCCGCCGCCGCCGCCGTCGCCGCCGGAACCGCCGACGCCCACGCCGATCGAGGCGCCGCCGGCCGCGGCGATCGTGGTCGTGCCGGTGACGTTGAACGGCCCCGCCCCGCCGCCGCCGCCCACGCTCTGGGCCGTGACGCCGGCCGAGCCGCCGCCTGCCGTCTCGACATCGCCGCGGAGGGTCGCCTGGACGCTCCCGCCGTCGCCGCCGTCGCCGCCCGAACCGCCCACGCCCACCGCGACGCCGGCGCCGGACTGCCCGGTGACCGACAGCGCCCCGGMGATGTCGAAGCCGCCCGAACCGCCTCCGCCGCCCGCGCTCTGGGCCAGCACCCCGCGCGAAGCCGCGCCTTCGGTGTGGGCCAGGACGCCGCTGTCGCCCGTCCCCGACGCCAGCTCGCTGGCGGCCGTCAGGGTCACCGACGCGCCGTCGCCGCCGCCGCCGCCCGAACCGCCGACGCCCACGCTGACGCCGCCGCCGCTGCCGGTGGACGCGTTGACTGTACCCGAGACGTTGAAGCCGCCGTCGCCGCCCCCGCCGCCCACGCTCTGGGCCACGATGGCGTCGCTGAAGCCGCCCTGGGTCGAGGCTCCGCCGGCGACCTCGAGCGATACCGCCCCGCCATTCCCGCCGTCGCCGCCCGAACCGCCGACACCGACCGAGACCGTGGCCGCCGAACCGCCCGAGGCGCTGAGGCCGCCGGCCACGTCGAATCCGCCGCCACCGCCGCCGCCACCCACGCTCTGAGCCTTGATCGCGAAGGCCCGCTCGCCCAGGGTCGTGACCTGACCGGTCAACGCGGCGATCACCGCCCCGCCGTCGCCGCCGCCGCCGCCCGAGCCGCCGACGCCCACGCTGACGGCGCCCGCCACCGAGCCCGAAGCGCCCAGCGCGCCCGAGACGTTGAAGCCGCCGCTACCGCCGCCGCCGCCCACGCTCTGGGCCAACAAGCCGTGCGAGAGGTCGCCCTCGGTCTGGATGTCGCCGATGATCGCGGCCAGCACATCGCCGGCCGAACCGCCGCCGCCGCCCGAGCCGCCCACGCCGACGCTGACCGCGCCGCCGCCGTMGCCCGCCGCACCGAGCGTTCCGGCCACGTTGAAACCGCCATTGCCGCCGCCCCCGCCCACGCTCTGGGCGGTCACCGCGTCGGCGTCGCCGCCATAGGTGGCCGCCGCCCAGGCGGCTTCGGGATCGCCGCCCGCCGCCGCGCCGCTCTTCATCGCCAGGGTCACGTCGTCGGCCGCGCCGCCGCCGCCGCCCGAACCGCCCACGCCCACGCTGGCCGCGAAGGCCGCCGTGCCGGCGACGCCCAGGTCGCCCGAGACGTTGAAGCCGCCGTCGCCGCCGCCGCCGCCCGTGCTCTGGGCCAGCACCGCCTCGGCGCCGTCGCCGAAGGTCAGCACCACGCCGGTCACGCCCAGCTTCACCTTGCCGCCCGCGCCGCCGCCGCCGCCCGAGCCGCCCACGCCCACGCTGGCCGCCCCGCCGATCCCGCCGCTCAGGGCAGCGTCGGCGCTGACGTTGAACGCGCCCGAACCGCCGCCGCCGCCCACGCTCTGGGCCACGACGCCCGCGGAGTCATCGCCCAGGGTGGCCACAACGCCGTCCACCTGCCCCTCGACCGCACCGCCGTCGCCCCCGCCACCGCCCGAGCCGCCCAGCCCCACGCTCAGCGACGCCGCGCCCGTGCCCGAGGCCGCCAGCGCGCCGGAGATGTCGATTCCGCCCGAGCCGCCGCCGCCGCCCACCGACTGCACKACGACCGCGTCGGAGCGGTCGCCCAGAGTGGTGATCAGGCCCGACAGCGTCGCCTTGACCGTTCCGCCCGCGCCGCCCTGGCCGCCCGAGCCGCCCAGGCCCACGGTCAGGGCGTTGGCCGAGGCGACCTCGGCCGAGGCCGCGCCGGAGATGTTGAAGCCGCCGCTGCCGCCGCCCCCGCCCACGCTCTGGGCCAGGAAGCCGCCCGACTGGTCGCCTTCGGTGTGGATGTTGTGGGCCGTGGCCTCGACCGCGCCGCCGGTCCCGCCGCCGCCGCCCGAACCGCCCAGGCCGACCGCGACGGCCAAGCCGCCGCCGGTCCCGATATCGACGCCGCCGCTGATGTTGAAGCCGCCCGAGCCGCCGCCGCCGCCCACGCTCTGTACGATCACGCCGGTMGACTGATCGCCGTAGGTGACCACGTCGTCCCCAATGTCGGCGACCGCGCCGGCCCCGTCGCCGCCGCCGCCGCCCGCGCCGCCCAGGCCCACGCCGATCGCCCCGCCGCCGCCGGTCGACAGCGACAGCGCGCCCGAGACGTTGAAACCGCCGCTGCCGCCGCCGCCGCCCACGCTCTGCACCAGCACGCCCACCGACTGGTCGCCGCCGGTGGTGACCACTCCGCCGGTCGAGCCATAGGCGTCGCCGCCGTCGCCCCCGCCGCCGCCCACGCCGCCGACCCCGACGCCGACCGCCCCGCCGGACGCCGCCGTGGAAAGCGCCCCGGCGACCGCGAAGCCCCCCGCCCCGCCGCCGCCGCCGACCGACTGCACCACCAGGCCCGTCGAACGGTCTCCCGAGGTGGTGATGTCGCCCCCGACGTAGCCCGACACCGAACCGCCGGCGCCGCCTGTTCCGCCTGTCCCGCCGACGCCGGCCGCGCCCGCGCCCGCGTCGCCGACCGCCAGGACCACCGCGCCGCTGATCGCGTAGCCGCCGTCGCCGCCGCCGCCGCCCACCGACTGGATCAGTGCGCCCTTGGAATCGTCCTCATGGGTGGTGATCTTCCCCTCGAACGCCGCGCCGACATTGCCGCCGTCGCCGCCCGCGCCGCCTTGGCCGCCCACGCCCACCGACGCGGCCACCGCCGCCGCGACGCCGCCCGCCCCCGAAAAGGCCAGGGCGTAGCCGCCGGTCCCGCCGCCGCCGCCCACCGACTGGGCCACCAGGCCCGTGGAGAACCGCCCGTCGGTGTCGATCGAACCGCCCGACAGGATATCGACCTGGCCGCCGTCACCGCCACCGCCGCCTTGCCCGCCGATCCCGACCGCGAAGGCCGTGCCCGCCGGTTGGCTGGCCGCGACCGCCAGGCTCAAGGCGTAGCCGCCCGCGCCGCCGCCGCCGCCCACGCTCTGGGCGAAGATGCCTTCGGCGCTGTCGCCCCTGGTGGTGATGCTGGCGTCGCCCTCGATCCAGACCCCGCCGCCCTTGCCCCCGACCGCGCCGTCGCCGCCGATCGCCGCGCTGGCGGCGCCGCCGTAGCCCACCGTCAGGGCGCTGGCGAAGCCGCCCGCGCCGCCGCCCCCACCCACGCTCTGGGCGAAGATCCCGCGCGAGCGGTCGCCCTTGGTGTCGATGGTCGGATCGACGTCCACCGTGGCCCCGCCGACCGCGACGGAGATCGGGACCAGGTTGACGGTCACCGCGCCGCCGTCGCCGCCGCTGTCGCCCTGGCCGCCGATCGCCGCCCCGGCGAACACCGAGATCGAGGACGCCGTGCCGCCGCTGCCGCCGCCGCCGCCGATCGACTCGGCGAAGACGCCGTTGGAGTCGTCGCCCGCCGTGTGGATCGCCCCGCCGTGGGTGACGGTCACCGAGCCCGACTTGCCGCCGATGTCGCCTGAGCCGCCGATGGTCAGGAACACCCCGCCCGACGAGCCGCCGTCCCCGCCGCCCCCGCCGATCGACTGGGCCTGGATGGCGCTGGAATGGTCTCCGGAGGTGTTGATCGCGCCGGTGTTGGTCACCGACACGTCGCCGCCGTCGGCCGCCGCGCCGCCGTTGCCGCCCAGCGAGACCAGGCCGCCCGCGTCGCTGCCCGCGCCGCCGCCGCCGCCGATCGACTGGGCCAGCACGCCGCGCGCGAAATCGCCCTCGGTGGTGATCCAGCCGGCGTTCTGGACGGTCACCGCCTTGCCGTCGCCGCCCGAACCGCCCTTGGCGCCCAGGGCGACCAGGCCGATCGAATAGCCGCCGGCCCCGCCGCCGCCGCCGATCGACTGGGCCAGGATGCCCGTCGCGCCCTTGCCGTAGGTGTGGATCGACGAGCCCGAGCCAGTGACCACCGTCACCGTCCCACCGTCGCCGCCGGCCCCGGCCACCGTGTCGCCCAGCGATACGATGCCCGCGCCGTCGCCGGCCGAGCCGCCCGAACCGCCGATCGATTGGGCGATGATCCCGTAGGCGTCGTAGCCGCTGATGTCTTCGCCGGCGGCGTTGAAGTCCCAGCCGGACTCGTCGCCCGTCACGATGGCGCCGTTGTTCTCGACATAGACGCCGCCGGCGTTGCCGCCGGTGCTGCCCGACGCCGCGCCGGCCACGATGCCGTAGCTGGAGCCGCCCGTACCCGCCCCGCCGCCCAGGCTCTGGGCCGAGATGCCCGCCGAGCCGTAGCCCACCGTGTGCAGATAGCCGTAGTTGTAGACCCTCACGTCGCCGGACTCGGCGGCCGCGCCGCTGACCGCGCCGTCGGTCAAGCCATAGCCGTTGCCGCCATCGCCGCCCTTGCCCGCGCGGCTCTGGGCGAAGATCGCCGCCGCGCCCTTGCCGGTGGTCACCACCTCGGCCTGGTTAGTCAAGTTGACGTCGCCGCCCGCGCCGGCCTTGCCGCCCGTGCCGCTGTCCACGTAGCCATAGCCGTTGCCGCCCATGCCGCCGTCGCCGCCCTGGCTGATGGCGAAGATGCCGGCCAGCTTGTCGGTCGAGGTCTTGATCGGACCGTCGGCGGCGTAGACGGTGGCCGTGACGGTCTGGCCATTGCCGCCGTCGCCGCCGTTGCCCGGCTCCTTGCCGACGGTGACGCAACCGAACCAGCCGAAGCAGATGCGCACGCCGCCGCCGTCGGCGCCGTTCTTGCCGTTGGCGCCGATGCTGGAGAAGATCCTGTTGCCCACGTCGCCCGCGCCGCCCCACGAGGTCAGCGCGCCGTTCGGGTCGGTGGCGCCCGTGGAGCCGGCCGGCGGGTTCACCAAGGGCGTGACCAGGTTGAAGGCGACGACGTTGTTGGACGCGTCCTTGACCTTCAGCTTGGGATGGGCCGGATCGGTGTTGTCGACCGACACCACGGTATAGGTCTTGCTGGTCCCCGCGGGATCCGGCGTGCCGTCGTCGGCGTGGTTCCCCGTGCCCTGGTCGGCGACGGTGAAGGTGGTGCCCGCGGCCATCGGCACCAGGATCAGGTTGCCGCTTTCGGTGCGGACCGTGATCGCGTTGACGATCTCGGCGATCTCTTCCTGCTGGCCCGTGGCCGGGTTCGTGATCAGGTCGTCGACGTGATACGAGGCGGTCGGATTGGGCGGCGGGGCCGGATCGGCCGCCGCCAGGGTCGGGGCGGCCACCGCCACCATCGCAGCCACGGCCACGGCCAGCCGGCGCAGGTCGCGGCTCATCCGCTTGCCGATCGTGTTTCGCCCACCGACGGGCGCGAGGCCCGGCGCGGCGACCTCGATATCGGACTCTACAGGGATCAGCGCCAGTCCCGCGGCCAGGGCCAGGAAGCCGTCATGCAGCGCGATCAGGTCCGGGTTGCGGCTCTGCGACAGCAGGCCGGCGATCTCCAGCACCTGGGTCCGGGCCGAGGCGCGGTCGGCGTTGGACAGGTCGCGCGCGGCGGCCAGCTTCTCCAACCCGCGCAGCATCAGGGCGAGCTTGGCGCACGCCGCCTTCGGAGCCGCGGCCATGCCCACCATGGCGTCGTTCTCGTTTTCAGGCGTCGGCGCTTGCACTGTGTCTACCTTCCGTTGCGCGCGGAAATCTTCCGCCGGCGCGCGCGGCCGGAAGCGGTCGTTCGACACGCTTCACCTTTCAGGAGTTGGGTGGGGTTCGGGCCTGACGGTCGGCCGCGAGAGAGGTCAGGCCCGCGATCTCGGACGCAACCTTCGCGGCGGCCCGCGCGAGGGCGCGGGCGCAAGTGTTCGCGGGACGACCATCTTTGCGGGGCTCAGTACTGGGTCGGGCGGACCCAGGAGCGGATCGGTGTTAAGGTCAAAGCGTTCCCCCACAAAAGTGTTGACGGAATTTAACTACTTGTGGTTACGCGAGTTGGCATGCTTCAGCTTACCCATTGCGTGTTTTTTCCGGTGACACCGGCGCCTGGCCTCCGCGTCGTCCGACAGGGACGCCGCGCGTGAGCGCCGCATCGCCGACCTCTGTTCCGACGGGCGCGAGCCAGGACCTTCAGCCTTGGGCGGTCGCCCGGGCGTCCCTCGCGTTCATCCGCGACGTCGTGCGGATCACCCGGGGAGATCGCCATTTCCTCGACGCCCTGATCTTCACCGTCGCGCTGGACGCGAACATGACGCCGGTGACCCGGGACCGAAGCCTGTTGGCCGCCTATGGCGGTCCCGAGGTCTCCACGCCCGACGAATTGCGACGCCCCGTCAGCATCAATGCGGTGGCCGCTTCGCTGCGACTGCCCCTGGAGACCGTGCGGCGACGCTTCCTCAACATGGCCCGCGCCGGCCTCTGCGTGATCGGCCCGCAGGGCGTGATCATCCCGCGCGAGGCGGTGACCTCGCCCACCTATATCGCCGAGCAGCGCGCCCGCTTCGCCCGCACGCGCGACTTCTACCAGGCGATGAAGGCGGCGGGCGCCCTGCCTGACCGAGCCGCGCGCGAAGTCACGCCGCCCACGGGCGAGCCGCTGGTGCGGGCCGCGAACTGGGCGGTCTCGGAATATGCGCTGCGGATCTGCACCGACCTGATCGCCCTCACGGGCAGCGTCGTCAGCAGCATCGTCCTGCTGGACCTGGTGCTGGCCAATATCGAACAACTGCCCCCTTCTGCGCTGCCGGACTGGGGCCATGACCCGGAGCGCCTGGGGCGGCCGGTCAGGATCGGCGCGCTGGCGGGTCCGCTGCGGGTGTCCGGCGAGACCATCCGGCGTCACCTGCTGACCTTGGAGACGATCGGCTTCTGCCGTCGCAGAGCGGGCGGCCTGGTCGCGGTCGCCCCCGACTCCGCCCGGCCGCAACTGGCCCGCATCGTCGAGACCAACAGGACCAACAGCGCGCGCCTGTTCACCCGCCTGGACCAGCTCGGCGTCCTCGACGGCTGGGACGCCGGCCAGGCGGCGCCTGGCCGATGACCAGCAGCGACTAGCGGGCCTCCAAGGCGTCGGCCGGACGCGGCGCGCGGCCGTAGCGCCAGATCAGAGACGGCAGCAGGACCAAGCTGGCGATGGTCGAGGTGATCAGGCCGCCCAGGATGACGATGGCCATCGGCCCCTGGATCTCGCGCCCGGCCTGGCCGGTCTGGATGGCCAACGGCAGGACGCCCAGCGCGGTGACCAGGGCGGTCATCAGGATCGGCGTCACCCGTTCGCGCGTCGCCTGGGCCAAGGTGGCCAGCGACCAGTCGTGGCCCTCGACCGTGATCAGATGGTCCAGGTGCGAGACCAGCAGGATGGCGTTGCGGGCCGCCACGCCGAAGAGGGTCACGAAGCCGACCAGCGAGCCCAGCGACAGGCTGCCGCCGGTCAGGGCCACGGCGACCACGCCGCCGACCAGGGCGAACGGCGCCGAGGCCAGGATCAGGCACACCGCGCGCCCGTCGCCGAAGGTAATGAGCAGCACGGCGACCACGGCGACCAGGGCGATGGCGACGTTGAACAGCAGCTGGCGCTGCGCGGCCTGGGCGCCGGCGGCCGTGCCCTGGTAGTCGACATAGACGCCCGGCGGCAGCTTGACCTGGGCGCCGATGGCCGCTTCGACGGCCTTGGTCACCTTCGCCGCGTCCTTGGGCGGCGGGTTGGTGGTGATCACCTGCCGCTGGCGACCGCCTTCGTGCGAGACGCTGGTGCGGCCGTCGGTCAGGTAGACATGGGCCACCGTCTTGAGCGGCACGACCTGGCCGCTGGCCCCGCGGATCAGCAGCTCGCCCACCGCCTCGGGGTCCTGGCGGCTGTCGGGCGTGGTGGTCACGGCGATGTCGAGGGCGCGGCTCTCCTGATAGACCTGGGCGGCGACCGAGCCCTGATAGGCGGTCTGCACCGCGTCCAGCACCTCGGCCGGGGCCAGGCCGTAGCGGGCCATGGCCGGCAGGTCGAGATCGGCGCGGACCACCGGCGTGCTGGGCGGCGTCTGGATCTTCACGTCGACCGCGCCGGGCACCTTCTCCATGACGGCGGCGATCTGGGCGGCGGTCTTGTCCAGGGTGTCGAGGTCGGCGCCGTAGACGCCGACGGCCAGGGCGGCGGTCTCGCCCGAGAGGGACTCGCCGATCCGGTCGCCCAGGAAGGTCAGGACCTCGGTCTCCAGGCCGGGATAGGAATCCAGCGTCTTGTGGATCTCCTCCTGGATGCGATCCTGGTCCTTGCCCGACAGCTTGGGCTTCAGCTCGACGTGGAACTCGCTGCGCTCCGTGCCCCAGGTGTCCTCGCCGCCCGAGGCGCGGCCGATGGTCTGCTCGACGCTCTGGACGCCGTCGATGGCCAGCAGGTCCTGGGTGATCCCCTCGCCGTACTTGCGCATCACGGTCAGGGACGTGCCGGGCGGGCCGGCGACGCCGAGCACGAAGTGGCCTTCGCGGAAGCTGGGCAGCAGCTCGGAATTAAACAGCATCAGGCCGGCGACGGTGACGAGGGTCGCCAGGATCGCGCCGATCACGGCCAGCACCGGACGGCTGGCGGCGCGCACCAGCACGGTCTCGTGCCAGGCCTTAGCCCGCAGGATCGCGCCCGGCTCGTCCGGCAGGCGGGTGCTGGACAGCAGCAGCAGGCACAGCGGCGGGGTGACGACGATGGCGACGGCTAGCGAGGCGACGGTGGCCAGGATGAACGAGGCCGCCAGGGGCGAGAAGAACGCCCCTTGCAGACCGCCCAGCATCAGCACCGGCGTCAGCACCAGGGCGACCACCAGGGTGGCGTAGATCACCGGCGCGCGCACCTCCAGCGAGGCGGCCAGCACCGTGGCGGCGGCGGGCTCGTCGCCGCGCGCGCGCAGGCGGCGGACGATGTTCTCCACGTCGATCACCGCGTCATCGACCACCACGCCCAGGGCCACGGCCAGGCCGCCCAGGGTCATGGTGTTGATCGTCCAGCCCATGGCGTCCAGCACGATCACGGCGGTCAGCAGCGACAGCGGGATCGAGACGAACGACACCAGCACCGTGCGCAGGTTGCGCATGAACAGCAGCAGGACCACGGCGATCAGCACCGCGCCGATCACCAGGTCCTCGGCGATGCCGCCGAGGGCGGCGGCGATGAAGTTGGCGGGCCGGTGCAGGCCGGCGTCGACCTTCACGCCCTGCGCGTCGAGCGCCGGCTTCAGCTCGGCCAGGGCGGCTTCCACGGCATGGGTCGCGTCCAGGGTGTTGGCCCCGTACTGGCTGGACAGGTTCACCAGCACGCCGGRCTTGCCCATGATCAGCGCCGTGCCGGTGTCGGGCGCCGGGGCGTCGACCACGTCGGCCACGTCGCCCACCCGCACCGGCGCGCCGCCGGTGGTGCTCGGGATCGGGGCGGCGGCGACGTCGGCGGCGGTCATGGCCTGGCCGCGCGCGTCGATCAGGATGCGCTGCTGGGGCGTGTCGATATAGCCGCCGCCGCTGACCCCGGTCGACGCCTTCACCGCCGCCACCATGTCGGCCAGCGACAGATCGCGCGCCGCCAGGTCGTCGGGCCGCACCCGCACCTCGAACCGACGCATCTCGCCGCCATAGACCGTGGCGCGGGCGACACCGGCGGCGGCCAGCAGGCGCGGCCGCACCGTCCATTGCACCAGGTCGCGCAACTGCATGGGGCTGAGCTTGTCGGAGGTGAAGCCGATCTTCAGCAGATCCATGGTCGACGAGGTCAGGGGCGCCACCTTGGGCGGCTGGACGCCGGCGGGCAGATTGCCCTGCACCTCGCCCAGGGCCTCGGCCACCACCTGGCGGGCGCGGTAGGGCTCGGCCCCCTCGGCGAAGGTGACGCTGACGATCGAGATGCCCTGGATGGATTCCGAGCGCACCGTGGCCACGCCCGACGCGCCGTTGACCGCCTGCTCGACCGGCCGGGTCACCAACTGCTCGACCTGCTCGGCGGTCAGGCCGGGGGCCTCGGTCTGAATCTCGGCCTGAGCCGGCACGAATTCGGGGAAGACGTCGAACTTGGCGTGGGCCAGCACGATGCAGCCGTAGAGGAACAGCAACAGGGCGGCGACGGCGACCAGGCGCGGCCTGGCCAGCGACCAGCGGACGATGGCGCTGAGCATGGGCTAGTCCCCGGCCTTGGGCGCGGTCTCGGCGGCCAGCAGGGCCGAGGCGCCGGACACCACGACCGGCTCGCCGGGCGCGAAGCCGCCGGCCGAGAACAGGCCCTCGGGTTGCGACGTCGGGGCCACCAGCGCCCGCCGCTCGAAATGGGTGGCGTCCTTGCGGACATAGGCGAAGGTCTGGCCGGCCGTCCGGATCAGGGCCGAACGCGGCACCAGCACCCCTGACCCGCCGGCCGCCCCCGACAAGGTCACCGGCGCCGACATGCCCACGCCCAGGCGCGCGGCGACCGGGCCGCGCACCACGCCCACCAGCCCGCCTGTCTGGACGCGCGGGTCGGCCGTCCGGGCCGGGCCGAGGATCGCGACGTCCACCGTCTCGCCGCTGCTCAGCTGCATCCGAGCGCTGCGGGCGCCGCCGGTCCCGGCGGGGGCGTCGATCCGCACCAGGACCGCCCGCCCCGCGACGAGTTCGGCGATCAGGCGCGAACGGGCGGCGTCGCTGGCGAAGGCGGGGCCCCATTCGAGGCCGACGCGGCGACGCAGCAGGGCCAGCTTGGCGGCGTCGGCGGCGGCCTGGGCCTGGGCGGCCTGGGCGACCTTCAGCGAGACGGTGGCGTCGGCGGCGGCCAGGGTCTTGGTCCGGGCGGCCTCGACCCGCGAAGCGGCGGCGGCGGTGGCGGCGGTGACCAGGTCGCTGTCCAAAGTGGCCAGCGGCACCGGGTCCAGGACACGGGCGAAGCCGGTCGCGGAGGCCTGCCGCCGGGCGGCCGCCAGGGGCGCGACGGTGACGCCGAGCCGCTTCTGGGTGGCCGCGTCCACCTCGACCTCGGCCGCCTGGGCCAGGCCGGTCCAGACCAAGCCGGCCGCGAGGGCCAGCACCGCCAGCTTGTTCATGGTTGGCCTCCAAGCGCACGCGACGCGGTCTGCAAAAGGGTGGTCTCTGCGGGGTCGAACGGGACGCGCAGGGCGCCTTCCAGGTCGACACCGGCGGTCAAGGCGGCGCGGCGGGCGTCGAGCACGGCCAGCTCGGCCTCGATCTGGGTCGCCTGGGCCCCCAGGTCGTCGACACGGTCGGCCTCGCCAGTCCCAGCGCTGATCGCGGTCGCGGCGGCGAGACGCCGGGCGATGGGCAGGTCGCGCTCGCGGGTCGAAGTCTCGGTGATCCGCGCCGCGCCCAAGGCGGCCCAGGCCTGGTCCACCGCGCCGAGGGCGGCGGCCTGGACCGCCTCCAGCGAGCGGCCCGCCTCGGCGCGCTTGGCCTCGGCCTGGGCGATGGCCGAACGGTTCAGGTCCATCGGCGGCAGGACCAGGCCGAGGTTGAATGGCAGCTTGGCGACGCCGTGGTCGTAGGTGTAGCCCGGCCCGACGTGGATCTCCGGATACTGCTTGGCGACCTCCAGCCGCAGGGCGCTTTCGGCCAGGTCGTAGTCGACCACCGCCCTGAGGACGTCGCGCCGGGTAAGGGCGGCGTCTCGGCGGGCCTGGGTCAGGTCCAGTCCTTCCGGCGGCGAGGTGACCGGCGCCAGCGACAGGTCGGTGACGGCGGCGGACGGCACGCCAAGCGCTTGCGCCAGGGCGGCGTCGGCCTGGACCCGGCGGGCCCGCGCATCGGCCACGCGACGGTGGGCCGCGGCCAGGTCGGTTCGCGCGGCCAGGGCCAGGCCACGATCATCCTCGCCGGCCGCCACGCGGCGGTCCAGGCGATCGGCCCGGGCCTGGCGAACGGTCTCCAGGCGTTGGGCCAGGACCATCTCGGCGTCGGCCGATAGGCGATCGGCGCGAGCCCGGGTCAAGGCGATGCGGACGGTCCACACCGCCTCGCCATAGTCGTAGAGCGCCTGGACGGCGGCGAGGTCGGCGGCGTTCAGCCGCGCGCCGCGCCGCGCGCCGATGTCCAGCGGGATGTCGGAGGCGACGCCGTACAGCCACGGCTTGGGCTCGCTCCTGGCGTATTCGGCGGTCAGGGTCAGGGTCATGCTCGGCGCGACGCGCGAGGCCTTGGCCGCCGCGACCGCCGTCCGGTACTTGGCCGCCGCCTCGGCGACGGCGGCGTTGCGCGCCAGGGCGGCCGCCAGCAGGTCGGCGCCGCTCCAGGTCGCCCCCGGCGGCTTTTCGTCCAGCCGGCGCGCCTCCATCGCTGTGGGATAGGCGTCCAGATGGACCGGCGCGGGAACATAGGTCGTGCAGCCGCCCAACAGGAACGCGACGCCGGCGAAAGCGGAGGTGACGGCGGCGAGACGGACGGCGGGCATGCAAGGCTCCTGAGCGGACCTGACTTAGCGACGGCGAACTGACGAGGTCATGACGGCCACATTGCGAATTCCCAACCTGGCGCCGCGCTGCTCATGAACCGGGGAAGCTGACCCGCGCCTCCAGACCCGGCTGAGCGTCGTGCAGTCGCACCTCGGCGCCGTGCAGGCGAGCCACGGCGGCCACCAGGGCCAGGCCCAGGCCGCTGCCCGGCGCCGAGCGGCTGTGTTCCAGGCGGTAGAAGCGATCGAACAGCTTCTCGCGCTCGGCCGCCGGCACGCCGGGGCCGTCGTCGGCCACCCACAGGACCGGCGCGCCCTGTACTCGTCCGACCCCGACCCGGATGGACGCCCCCTCCCCCGCGTGACGCAGGGCGTTCTCCACCAGGTTCACCAGCATCTGGGTCAGCAGTTCGGGGTCGCCGTCGATCGTCAGCGCAGGTTCGCCCTCCAGCCGCAGGGTCTGGCGGGCGTCCTCGGCCGAGGGTGCGAAGGCGTCGACGACCGTGCCGGCCAGTTGGGCCAGGTCGGTGGCGCGGAACGCCGCCCGACGGGCGCCGCCCTCGACCTGGGCGATGCGCAGCAGGGCCGCGAAGGTCTCGAGGATGGTGTCCAGGTCGCCCAGTGCGCCCTCGATGGCCTCGCCGCGCTCGGCCTCGCGGGCCAGGCCCGCCTCCAGCCGCTGGCGAAGCCGGGTCAGAGGCGTGCGCAGGTCGTGGGCCACGTCGTTGGACACCTGCCTCAGGCTCTCCATCAGCGTCGTGATCCGGTCGAGCATGCGGTTGATGGTCTCGGCCAGGCGGTCGAGATCGTCGCCCGAACCGCGCACCGGCACGCGGCGGCTGAGGTCGCCGTCGATGATCGCCTCGGCCGTGCCCGAGATCGCCGCCAGCCGCCGGTGGACGTCGCGGCTGAGCGCGAAACCGCCGGCCACGCCCAGGATCACCACGCCAGCGAAGGCCCAGGCGAAGCCGCGCAGCACCGCCCCATCCAGCGCCTCGATCCGCTCCTCGTCGTCGCCGACCAGCAGGCTGTAGCCGCCGGGCAGCGCCACGGTGAACACGCGGATCGGCTCGACCTCGCCGTCGCGCTGCGCGGTCTCAACGGTGGACCAGCCGGGCGCCGCGCCGCTGACCGCCAGGCGGCCGGCCAGGGGCTTCTTGTCGGGCCCCACCAGGCCGTAGTCCAGCGCGCCGGGCGTACGGTCCCGCTCGCGGACGGCCTGCACCACCCCCTCCAGGCCCTCGCTGTAGAACTCCTGGGTCAGGGCCACGGACTCGGACTGGATGCGGGCGTTGAACTGTTCGGACAGCGCGCCGCGCGTCGTGAATAGGGTGATCGCGCCCAGCGCCACCACCGACAGGGCGAACACGGCGGTGTAGAGGGCCGCCAGGCGCAAGCTGGTGGAGCGGAACATCTAGTCCGGCTCGCGCAGGCAGTAGCCCGCGCCGCGCACCGTGTGGATCAGCTCCTGGCGCTGACCGCGATCGACCTTGGACCGCAGGCGGCTCATGTGGGTCTCGACGATGTTGGTCTTGGGGTCGAAGTGGAAATCCCAGACGCTCTCCAGCAGCATGGTCCGGGTCACGACCCGGCCAGCATGGCGCATCAGATATTCCAGCAGCTGGAACTCGCGCGGCTGCAGCTCGATCCGGACGCCGCCGCGCGTGACGGTGCGCTTGAGCAGGTTCAGCGTCAGGTCGGACACCTGCAGGGTGGTGGGAACCTCCTGCGGCGGCGGACGGCGGGCCAGGGCGTTGACCCGTGCCTGCAGCTCGGCGAAGGCGAACGGCTTGACCAGATAGTCGTCGCCGCCCGCCTCCAGACCTTCCACGCGGTCGTCGATGCCGCCCAGGGCGGTCAGCAGCAGGACCGGCGTCTTGACCCCCGACGCCCTGATGGTCCGCAGGATCGCCAGGCCGTCGATCTGCGGCAGCATGCGGTCCAGCACGATCACGTCATAGGTCTCGGCGGCCGCGAGCATCAGGCCCTCGCGGCCGGTGGCGGCGTAGTCGACCGTATGGCCGGCCTCGGACAGGGCCCGCTTCAGATAGGCCGCGGCTTCCTTGTCGTCTTCGACCAGCAACAGTTTCATGCGGCCAACCTGCCTCGATTTGCCAGGCGAGGAAATCGCCTAGTCAGGGTTCTTGCCCTCGGCCGCGTTCTCCAGAACCTTGCCGTCGGCCGCGTCGACGCCGACCTCGTACGTCTTGCCGCCGGCGACGATGTCGAAGCTGTAGCGCAGGCCGCTGCCGCCGGGCTCCTTCTCCAGCTCCTTGTCGGTGACCTTGCCCGGCCGCGCCTTCAGGGCGATGGCCTGAGCCTGTTCGACGGTGATGTGCGCCGACTTGGCCAGCTCGTGGCCCGTGTAGGGCTTGGCGGCGGCCAGGACGGCGACGGGCGCGGCGGCCATCAGGGCGATGGCGACGATCAGGCGTTTCATGGTGGTTCTCCGGTTGGATGTCCCTGAAGACCACCCTGCCCGCCGCGACCTTTTGGGACGATGGCCTCCGGATTACCGATCGCCAATGGAGACGGCGTTCTCGCGGGCCCGCAGGTCGGCCTTGGCGGCGGCGACATAGTCGCGCGTCAGCGGGGCGCTCTCCTGTCGCCGGGCCAGCTGCAGCTGGAACACGACGACCTGCTCGTAGCGGAAGGCCGTTTCCGACATCGCCAGATAATATTCCCACAGACGGCAGAAGCGCTCGTCGAACAACGCGGCCGCCTCGGCGCGGCGAGCCATGAAGGCGGTGCGCCAGGCCCGCAGGGTCTCGGCGTAGTGCAGCCGCAGCACCTCGATGTCGGCGACCACCAGGCCCGACCGCTCCACCGCCTTGAGGATGTCCGACAGCGACGGCAGGTGGCCCCCCGGGAAAACGTAGCGGGTGATCCAGGGGTTGGTGACGCTGGGCGCGTCCGAGCAGCCGATCGTGTGCAGCAGCATCACCCCGTCGTCGGCCAGGCGCTCCCGGCAGGTCCGGAAGAACGTCTCGTAGTTGCCTAGGCCGACATGCTCGAACATGCCGACCGAGACGACGCGGTCGAACCGCCCCTCGACCGCGCGGTAGTCGGTCAGGGCGAACCGCGCCCGGTCGGCTAGCCCGGCCGCCTGGGCCCGATCGCGGGCGCGGGCGATCTGCTCCTCGGACAGGGTGACGCCCAGCACCTCGGCCGCGTCGGCGACGCCGGCCAAGTACAACGCCAGCCCGCCCCAGCCGCAGCCGATGTCCAGCACGCGATGATGCGGTTCCAGCAGCAGCTTGGCGGCGATGTGGCGCTTCTTGGCCAGCTGGGCGTCGGCCAGGCTCTGGCCGGGATGCTCGAAATAGGCGCAGGAATATTGCCAGTCCGGGTCCAGGAACAGGGCGTAGAGGTCATCGCCCAGATCGTAGTGATGGGCGACGTTGCGGCGCGAGCGGCCCGGGTCGTTGCGCTGGCGCCAGAGCTGAGTCGCGGTGCGGAAGCGGTCGAAGGCCTGGACGATCGGCGATGGGTTCTCCTCACCATCGTTGTCGAGGATCAGGCTGAGGAAGTCGTAGATCGAGCCCTGCTCCATCACCAGCCGGCCGTCGGTGAACAGCTCGCCGGTCCGCAGGTCGGGATCCAGCAGCAGCGCCCGGACGGCCGCGTTGTCGGTCAGGCGGGCGACGACCGGCGCGCCCGCCCCGTCGCCGAACGCCAGGCGCTCGCCGGACGGCGTGACCAGGGTCAGGGCGCCGCGCCGGACCAGCGGCCTCAGCGCCTTGCCCAGCGCCCAGGTCTCCAGGCTCACGAGGCGGGGCTCGCGATCGCCTGGACCTCGGCGTCGCGTCGGACGGGCAGCCGGGCGAAGATCTCCGCGCCCGCGGCCGCGAACCGGGCCTGGCCGAACCGTTCCAGCACGCGCGCCCGCGCGGTCTCGCCCATCCGCGCCAGTTTACGCGGCGAGCTCAGCAACCGCTTCAGCGCCTTGGCCAGTTCCTCGGGATCACAGGGTGGGACGACGCTTCCGGTCAGTCCGTCCACCACGCTGTAGGGCATCTCGCCCACGGCGGTGACCAGGGCCGGCAGGCCCGCCTGCATCGCCTCATGCACCGCGATGCACAGGCCTTCGCGCCGCGACGGCTGCAGGTACAGGTGCAATCCGGCCAGGAAGTCACGCGGCGCGTCGCGGAAGCCGACGAGCCGGACGTTGTCCAGACCGGCCTGGTCGATCATGGCCTGCAGATGCTCGCGCTGGGCGCCCTCGCCGGCGATCTCCACCTCGAACGGCGCGGGCGCGACGAAGCCCTTCGCACGCAGAAGCGCCAGGGCCTTGATCAGGACGTCATAGCCTTTGGCGGTGTGGAGCCGTCCCAGCGCGCCCAGGCGCAGGGTCTCGCCCGGCCGCCAGGGCGTCGCCTGGGGCGCGGTCGCGTCGGCGGCGAACAGCGGCCAGGTGGTCAGGCGGTCGGCCTTCACCTTCAGCCGCGAGGCGGTCAGGGCCGTCACGCTGTGGGAGTCGCCGATCCACAGGTCCGACAGCCCCTGGGTCGCCCGCAGCAGCAGGCGGTTGGCGGTCTTCAGATAGGCGCTGTGCTGCCAGCTGACGACCGGCACGCCGCGCCGCAGGCCGACGATCTGGCCCAGCAGGGTGGCGCGGGTCAGGGAGGTCCACAGCAGGTCCGGTTGCGCGTCGGCCACCATCCGGTCCAGCCAGGCCAGGGCCGCGGCGTGGTCCTTCTCGCCGCCCTCGCGGACATGGACCTCAAGCCCCTGGCGGGTCATCGGCGGCAGGGCCCGGCCGTCGCGGCGGGTCAGGGCCAGGATCTCGACCTTCGCGCCCAGGGTGGTCAGCACCTTGGCCACGGCCGGCACGGGCAAGGCGGCCCCGCCGCCCTCGACCGAATTGATCACGTAGAAGATGCGCATCAGAACGCCTCCGTCCCGGTCCGCACCGTGTCGCGGAAGGCGGCGGCCGGGGGATCGGGCCAGGCCTGTCCGGCGAACCGGGCCACCGCCCGCGCCGCGCGCTGCGCCGAGGGTTCGTCCGTCAGATCGAAGCTTTCGTCGAACAGGGCCTCCTGCACGGGCCGCCAGACGCCCCCGTGCTCCCGGCGGGACCGCTCCATGGCCGCGCCCAGGTCGGCGACGTCCTCGATGACCGGCCCCGTGCGCCAGTGGCCGAAGTTGGGATCGCCGGTCCAGGCGAAGCGGTGGGTGTTGAGGAACACGCACGGCCGCGGCTTGAGCAGGAACTCGTAGACCTGGCTGCTAACGTCGCCGAGATAGAGGTCGGCGCGCTGAGTGTAGGCCATGGTCGTCGAGGCCCGGCTGCCCAGGTCGATATGGATGTTGGGCGCGCGCAGATAGCGCTCCTCGATCCGCCCGGCGCGGTCCAGCCGCAGCTTGTCTATCGTCGCCACGAACGGCCGCTCGAACAGCATGACGTGCGGCGCGAAGATCAGGTGATGGTCGTCGTGCTCGACGAACCAGTCCAGCACCTGTCGGCCCGCCTCGTACCAGGACGACAGGTGCGGCGAGACGTGCGGGTTGTAGAGCGTCACCGGCCGACCGTCGTCGAGCAGAGGATGGGTCGTCGCCTTCGCCGACAGCAGGTCGAACTTGGGATAGCCGACGATCGAGATCCTGGCCGGATCGACGCCGGTCTCGTGGATCAGGCGATCGCGGATCTTGCGGCCCGAGACCAGCACGTGGTCGAAGCCGGCGCTGGCCTTGTCGAAGCCGATGGCGCGGTCGCCGGCCCCGTGTCGGGTATGGACGATCTTCAGGTCCTTCAGCCCGTAACGGGTCTTGAGGATCAGAGAGGTCTTCTCGGCCACCACCAAGATGTCCAGCGAGCGGAAGAAGTCGAGGTTGTCGCTGTAGACCAGCAGCTTGGTGGCCGGCAGCACGGCCTCGGTCGTGGCGGCCAGCAGCTTGGACGAACGCTTGGTCAGGCCAAGCTCGACCAGGCCGACGCCGTGGCCGATCAGACCGCCGCCCAGCCGGATCACCTCGGCGGTCAGCCGCCGGTTGGTGGTGGCGACCACGATCTCCAGATCGCCGCCGCCGCGCGCCAGGGCCAGGGCGATCGGCAGGCTGTGCGCCACCTGATGGACCTGGTCGTGATTGAAGAGGAATCCGATCCGCATGGTCCAACGACGCCAGGCCTCGGAAAACCCCTCATCGATTTTTCAGGCCGCCCGGCGCGGCAGGCTGGCGGGTCGGACCACACGCGCCTTGAGCCGATCCATCAAGGCCCCCAGCGTGACGCAGTCGGCGCCGACGAGGTCGTCGATCTCGACCTGGAAGTGATCCTCGATCTCGACCAGCACCGCCTCGTAGGCCTCCAGCGGAAGCCGCAGGTCACAGATCCGGGTCGGGCGCTGCAGCATGTAGCGGGCCAGGCCCGCCTTGGTGGAGATCAGGTTGGCGACGTCGTCGTCGGTCAGGAAGGCGTGGGCGAAAAGGGCGTCGGTCATGGCGCGAAACTCCCAGGGAGGGTCTGGTCCAATGACGCCGGGCGGCCGCCTCCCCCTCACCGATTTGCCTCGAGGAAACACCGGGGCTCAGGCCAGCATCCGACCGTCTTCCATCCGCAGGACCTGGTCGGCCAGGTCGGCCAGGCGCGCGTCATGGGTCACGCACACGACGGTGGCGCCGCTGGCGTGCGCCTCGGCCCGCAGCAGGGCCGCGATCTGCCGGCCGTTCTCGGAATCCAGGGCCGAGGTCGGCTCGTCGGCGAAGATCAGGGCCGGCCGCTTGGCCAGGGCGCGGGCGATGGCGACGCGCTGCTTCTCGCCGCCTGACATCTCACCCGGCCGGTTCGACATCCGCCGCTCCAGCCCCACCGCCGCCAGGGCCTGGGCGGCGCGGGCCTTGGCCTCCCGCGCCGAGGCGCCCAGACGCCGCAGCACGATCTCGACCTGCTCGCTGGCGGTCAGGGCCGGCAGCAGGTGGAAGCCCTGGAAGATGAAGCCGGAATGGGCCAGCCGGAAGCGATCGCGCTGGTCGGCGCTCATCGGCGCGAGGGCGCTGCCCAGGGCCTCGACCGATCCGGCGTCGGGGCTGAGCAACCCGGACAGGATCGCCAGCAACGTCGACTTCCCCGACCCGGACGGCCCCGTGATCATCACCATCTCGCCGGGTCGCAGGTTCAGGCTGACCGGATGCAGGGCGTCGATCCGCTGGACGCCCTCGCCATAGTGTTTCCGCACCGCTTCGGCGCGCAGGGAAAGGCTCATGTGGCGCGTCCGCCCAGGGCCAGCAGCAAGGCGACATAGGCCTGGGCGCGGGCGGCCTGGGCGTCGGTCAGCGCCACGTCGGCGTCGACGGCGCGCGCCTCCAGCGCCGCCAGGGCCATGCCGTCGATGTCGCCGTCCTCATGTCGGGTCTGGCCGGCTCCGAACGCCCGGACCGCCTGGGTCCAGGCCCGGTTCGCCACCGCCTCGGCCGCGGCGGCGTCCTGCAGCGTCGCCAGGTTCAGCCGCGCCTGGCCCCAGGCCTCGCCCACCGCCTTGCGGTAGGCCAACTCGGCCAGCCGCGCCTCGGCCTCGGCGCCGCGCTTGCGGGCCTTGGCCGCGCCACCGTCCAGCAGCTCGTGCGTCAGGCCGCCGGCGACCGCCCAGGCCAGGGCCCTCACGTCGAGGAGATAGAGCAGGTCGGGATCGCCGGACCCGATGCCGGCGGTCAGCACGAACCGGGGCCGCGACGCGGCGACCGCCTCGGCCCGACGGGCGTCGGCCGCCTTCAGACGGGCGAAGGCGGCCTGGATGTCGGGGCGCGCCTGGACCGCCTCGGACGAAACCATCGGCGCCGACGGCGTGATCGGGATCTCGTCGCCGGCATAGGCCGGCTCGTCGATGGGGCCGTCCTGCCCAAGCAAGTGGCCCAGTCGCATCCGATCGCCCTCCACCGCGTGCGCGGCGCGCTGGACCTCGGCGCCGGCCTGGGCGGTCGCCAGGCGCGCCGTCGTCAGGTCCTCTTCCCTGGCCGAGCCCTCCAGGACGCGGCGGCCAATCAGGTCTTGGGTCCGCCGCGCCACGTCCGCCCGGACCTCGGCCGCGGCCCGGTGCTCCTGGTCGGCACGCAGCGCCACATAGGTGCGGGCGACCTCGGCCAGCACCAGGTGACGGGCGGACGCGGCGTCCTGCAGGGCKGCGGCCTCGTCGGATCGAGCCGCGTCGACCCCGTGCTTCAGGCGATGGAAGAGGTCGACYTCGTAGCCGCCCGACACCGGCGCGCCGGCTCCGACGCTGCTCGACGAGAAGTCCGCGCCGCCCGCCGCGGCCTCGACGCCGATCGTCAGGTGCGGCCGGCGCCCGGCGCGGGCCAGATCGACATCGGCGCGCGCCCTCTCCAGCCGCGCCAGGGCCATGCGGATGTCCAGCGATCCCTGGTCGGCCCGCGTCAGCAGGTCGGCCAGCACCGGATCGTCCAGGGTGGGCGACCACGGAGCCGCCGCCTGCGGCGCGGCGGTCTGAGCCGTYGCGGTTCCCGCCATCGCCGGCGTCGTCGCCAGGAGGGCGGCCAGAAGAAGACGCCCGATCATCCGCCGATCCTCGCCAGCACGCGTTGGCCCAGGCGCAGGTTGTTCGGTTCGTCGAACGCCAGGACCAGACGCAGCACCCGGCCGTCGGCGCGACCGCCCGGCTGATCGTCCAGGGCCGCGGCCTCGAACGACGGCGAGATCCGCAGCACCCGCGCCTTCATCACCCGCCCGCCGCCGGCGGCGTCGGTGACCCAGGCGACGGCGCCGGGCATGACCCGGCCGACGAAGGCCTCGTCCAGTTCCGCGCGGACGATCCGGGGACCATCCGGGGCCAGCACGAACAGCGGCGTTCCCGAGGCGGCCACCGCCGCCGCGCCCACCGCCGCCGTCCGGCGCAGGACCAGGCCCGATACCGGCGCACGGACGGTGCGGGCGGTCTGTTCGAGGTCGGCCAGCCGCTGGCGGGCGCGCGCCACGTCGACGGCGCGCGCCGCMTCGTCGGTCTGCGCCGCCGCCACGGTCGCCGCCTGCCTGGCCTGTTCGGCTTCGCGCCGGGTGGCGGCGTCCGCCGAGGCCAGCCGGCCCAGGCGCGCGGCCTCCTGCTGGGCGGCCGCCGAACGCGCCTGGGCCTMGCGCCAGGCGGCTTCCTGCTGGGCGGTCTCCGCGGCGGCCTGCGCCGCCAGCAGGGCGTTGCGATCGACATCGAGCTGGGCCAGGACCGCGCCACGATCGACGTGGGTGCCCTCCTCCACATTGACCTGGGAGATCAGGCCGTCGCGCGGCGCGGCGACCGGGATCAGCCCGCCCTCGGCGGCGACCACGCCTCTGGCGACGGCGGCCGGCGCCGGACGGTTCTGGGCGCTGGCGGCGTCGGGTCCCTTCTGGCAGGCGGCCAACAGCGTCCCCGCCGCCAGGAGGACCGGGATCAGGACGCGACCGTTCGGCGCGTGGCGAAGCATCATCGAGAACCTCACAGAAGCAACGCGGCCGGATCGGCCCGCGCGACACGGCGCAGCGCCCACAGGCCCGAACCGAAGGCGACCACCGCGACCAGGCCGATCGCGCCGGCGACCATCGGCGCCGTCAGGATCAACGGCGTGGCGCCCAGCCGCGCCACGGCCGCCAGGATCGCGGCCAGCAGACCGGCCAGCAGCACGCCCGCCGCCGCGATCCACGCGGTCTGGGCCAAGACGATCACGCGTAGCGCGCCGATGGTGAAACCCAGGGCCCGCAAGGCCGCGTAGTCCTTGAGCGAGGCGGCGACGGCGGCCGCCAGGGTCTGGCTGGTGACGATCACCGCCACCAGGATCGCCACGGCGCTGCCGAAGACGAAGGCCACGCCCGCACCGGACTCTGCCAGCCAATAGCGCACGCTGCGGTCGGCGAAGGCCTGGCTGGTCATCGGCTCGAAGCCGCGCTGGCGGCCCACCTCGCGCAGGTCGGCGACGGCGGCGCGGGCCTGAGCCGGATCGACGAGCCGGGCGGTGAAGTAGGCGGCCCCCTCCCCGACGCCGATCGCCGGGTCCAGCCGCCGGGCCGTGGCGGCCGAGGCGATGACATTGACGCCGCCCAGGGCGCGCAGGCCCTCGGTCACGCCGACGATCCGCACCCGCCGGCCGTTGATCTCGGCCAGGCCGCCGACGCTGGTCTCCAGCTTGCCGAGGTCGGCGCGATCGATCAGTACCGAGTCCGGCTCGGCCAGGGCGGCGCGCAGGGTGCTCGGGAGCGCGTCGGACAGCACCATGGCGCCGGGCGTGGGGTCCAGGCCGACGATGTAGACGTTGACCATGCCGTGGCGGCTGGTGCGCCATTCGCCCGAGCCCCAGTAGAACGGCTCGACCTGGGCGACGCGGGGGTCGGCGCGCAGGAACAGCTCGGTGGCTCCGCCGATCGGCCGGCCCAGGTCGATGCTCTGCACGCCCGGGAACCCGACCCACAGGTCGGCCGACGATCGGGTCACATAGACGCTGGCCAGCGAGAACACGCCCAGGATCAGGCCCGCCTGCAGCAGGACCAATAGGCCGGAGAACCCGACGGCCACGGCGGCCGGCGCGAACCGTCGCCAGTCGAACAGCAGGGTCTTGAGCGCGACGCCGGTCATGCGACGGGTCCCGGCGGCGTCTCGCGCCCGCCGCGTCCGATTAGCCAGACGCCGGCCAGGATGGCCAGGCTGCCCACGACCTGCAGCAGGCCGACAGGCTCATGGAACACCACCGCGCTGGCGGCGATGATCAGCACGTAGCTGACCGCCGACAGCGGAAAGGCCGCGCTCAAAGGCATCTCCGACAGCACGGTCATCCACGCCACGAAGCTGGCGATCTCGCAGACCAGCAGGACCTGGACGCTGGGCAGGCGCGCGGCGGCCAGCAGCCACTCGGCGTCGAACCGCATGTCCACCAGGTGCGCGGCCGAGGCCTTGGCGGCGATCTGGTACCCCAGGGTCAGCAGCGGCAGGACGGCGAACAGCACCATGGGCGCCAGGCGGCGGCGGGGCGCGGGGGCGACGGCGGTCATGCGGCCAGCCCTTCGGCGGGATCGCCCATGACCAGCGGCGCCAGGGCGCGCAAGGCGCCGTTCAGCAGGTTGTTGCGATGGCGGAAGTACATCGTCGAAGGGGTCAGCCGGCTGCCCAGCCGGACCTTGTCGGCGAGGTTGGCCTGTCCGCTCCGGTAGCGCTTCAGGCCGCGCTGGAGACAGCGCTCCAGATTACAGAACCAGCTGAGGAAATAGAGGTTGTGGGCCCGGCCGCGCTCGGCCTCCATGCAGAAGAACTTGTCGAGCAGGACCTCGCCGTCCTCCAGCAGCAGGTTGAAGGCCAGCAGGTCGTCGCCCGCGTAGTACAGCGCGAAGACCGCCCGGCCGGGCAGGCGCGCCGCCACCTCGGTGAAGAAGGCGGGGGTCAGGGTCTCCAGCTGGGCCGAAGCCCGCGCCAGGGTCTGGTGGTACAGCGCCATCGCCCGGGGCAGATCGGCGCCGAGCGAGGTCCGCAGCTCCACCCGGACGCCGGATCGCGCGCGCAGCTTGCGCCGCATGTCGCGCCGCACGCCGCTGGAAAGGCCGGCCAGATAGGTTTCGATATCGGGGAAATTGATGTTCAGATCGGCGATCGCCTGGCCGGGCACGGGGCTGTAGCCCGCGGCGGCCGTGCCCCGCGACCACAGGTCGGCCTGGGCGAAGTCGGCGTCCTTCACGCCGGTCAGGGCGCAGTCCGCTCGGGCGGCCTCGTCCTCGAAAGCCCGGATCAGGGCGCTCAGGACGGCGGGGCGGTCGGCCTCGGGCAGCTCCGGCGCGAAGCCGGCCGTGGCGGTCTCGGTGCAGGGCGAGCCCAGGCAGGCCAGCCTGGGGGTCATCACCCCCGGCGCAAGGCGACGGATCCGCTCGGCGATCCGCCGGCTTGCCCCTTCGAACGTGGTCTCCAGGCGATAGTCAGTGACGAAGGCCGGAACCGCGCCGACCAGGCGACCGTCGCGATGGGCCAGCACGTAGCGCCACGCGAAGCCCTCCAGTCCGGCCCCCTCGATGGCGCGCAGATAGTCGAACCCCTCCAGCGCCCCGCCGAACAGGGCGTCCCACTGCCCGCGCGGCAGGTCGTCGAGCGTGGTCAGGACCCGGGTCTCAAACATGGGACCTGAGCTCCAGCTCCTCCGCCGCCTGCGGAACCTCGGCGCTGAAGAAGGCCGCGGTCATCGCCGCCACCCGGTCGCGCTCCTGGTCGACGTGGATCATGTGATAGCTGTCGTCGAGCAGGTGCAGGCGCGTGGGTCCGCCCAGGGCCTTCTCCAGGCGATAGGCGTTGCGCGGATGGCTCATGTCGTCGTCGCGGGCGTGGAGGATCAGGGTCGGCGTCTCGATCGCCTTGCCGATCCGCTCCAGCCGCCGGCCCATGCGGTACATCTGGTAAAGGGCGCCCAGCGGCAGACGGTCGATCGCGCCCTCGATCAGCCCCCCCGGCGCGCGCTCGGCCAGGCCGCGCAGGCGCTCGTCCTTCAGCCCGAACGGATGGGTCTCGGCCCAAGCCAGGCTGCGGACGCCCGGCAGGTTGGCGACCAGCTGGATCACCGGCGCGGCGACCGCGAAGCGCGGCATGTTCCAGCCGTCGTACTCGAAGGTCATCGAATAGACCGCCGCGGCGTGGACGCTGGGGCGTTCGGCCGCCAGCATCAGCCCCAGGGCGCCGCCTACGCAGATCCCGGCCACCGACACGGTGTCGACCTCGCCTGCGAACCGGTCATAGGCCTCGACCAGACCCTCCAGCCAGTCGCGCCAGGTGGTGCGCAGCAAGGTGGCCTCGTCGGCGCCGTGGCCTGGCAGCAGGGGCGCGTGGACCTCGAAGCCCCGCCGCGCCAGGCGCTTGGCCAAGGGCTTCATCTCGGCCGGGGCGCCCGTCAGGCCGTGGATCAGCATGACGCCATGGCCCGAGCGGCCGACCAATCTCAGGGGCTGGACGCTCATGGGCGCACCGCCCGTTCACGGCGATTGGCGCGGGCCAGGAAACCCAGGGCGTGGGCCGGGCCGATGACGTGGACGCCGTGGGCGGCCTGCTGCTCGACCAGCGCCCGGCGCAGGGCCGGCAGCCGGGTCCAGTGCACGGCCGGGCGGTAGTGGTGCTCGGCGTGATGGCCGTTGTTGAACCAGGTGAGGTTGTAGACCGGATCGTAGCTGGAGACGCCCCAGGCGATCGGGGTCTCGGGATCGCCGTTGAAGTGCTCGTAGTAACCGTTCAGCTGCGACAGGCATTCGCCCAGATAGTAGAACGGCAGCAGGAACAGCACCGCGCGCCAGTCGATCAGGGCCATGGCGATCGCGAAGGCCGCCACCGCGGCCAGCTCGATGCGGCCCCAGCGGGCGTCGGCGTCGCGGCCGCGGGCCTTCAGGGCCTGGTGGACAGAGCCGCCGCTGTCGCGGAAGAAGCCCAGGAACACGTAGGACCAGACGCTTTCCGGTTGGCCGTCCTTGCCGTGTCGGTAGATCGATAGCCAGTCGCGGGTCTGGCCGTCGGGACCGGGGCGGTCGCTGTTGCCTTCGTGGTGACGCAGGTGGACCCAGGTGTAGAAGGTCTGGGAAAAGCCGATGGCCACCGACTCCAGCAGCGAGAAGGCGCGGTTCAGGGCCTTGGACCGGAAGTACGGCGTGTGCAGGAAGTTGTGCGAGACGCCGTTGACGTTCCAGCTGATCGCCAGGGCGTAGCCGAGGCCGCACAGCAGTTGGCCCCACCAGGGGCGGTTGGCCGAACCGACCACGATCCAGACCACGAACGCCAGGTGGGCCACGGCGGCGGCCACCGGGACCAGGTCCCAGAGGGTCCAGGCCATCAGGCCCTTGGTGCGCTTCGGTAGACGGAAATCTCGCGGCGTCATGACGCTCGCTCCACGGTTCGAAGAGGTCACAGGCCCGACAGCCCCACGCAGGTGACGCCGGCGGCGACCAGGGCCGCGCCGGCGATCTGGATGGAGGTCAGGCGTTCCTTGAGGATCAGGGTTCCGGCCAGGGGCACGCCGGCGTAGGTCAGGGTCATGATCGGGAAGGCCAGGCCCAGCGGCGTGGTCTCCAGGACCATCACCCAGGCGACCATCTCGACGAACCAGAAGACGATCCCAACCCACAGCGTGGGCTGGACGGCCAGCGCGACCAGATAGGCCGCCTTGCCTTCGGCGCCGTCGGAGGCGGCCTTGAAACTCAGTTCGCGACCGATCTCGGTGACGATGCAGAACGCCAGCAGGCCCGCGGTGGAGGCGGTCAGGGCGGCGCTCACGACGCCACCTCCGCGAACAGCGACAACAGGCGCAGGTTGGTCGCCTCGTTGGTCCGCGCCAGGTCGCCCGGCACGCCGCCGCGCGGCTGGTCCAGGAAGGCCTCGCCGCGCTTGAGCAGGTTCGACAGCAGGTCCGGCCCATAGCGCGGGGGCGACCAGTCGCCGACCACGTCGGCGCCGATCAGCCGCGCACGGCCGGCCACGGCGCGGACCAGGCGCTCCAGCCCGTCCAGGCTGAGCTGCCCCTGATCCCAGTTGGTGACCGCGTCGTCCGGGCGCAGGACGTCCTTGTCGATGGTGACATAGATCGCCGGCGTGGTGATCCGCGAAGCCAGCAAGGCCGCGAAGCCGTCCTCGCCCATCGCACGCATCGACGGCCAGCTTTGGTCGCCCACCCGCAGGATCGGACCGCCGTCCGGCGCGCGCCAGGGATAGAGCTCGACCCGGCCTTCGGCGACCAGGTCCAGGTCGGCCCGCTTGGTCTCGGGCCGGTCGATGTCGCCGCTGCACACCCCGACCGTGATCACCCTGGCCACGCCGGGCAGCCGCGCGGCGCGACCGACCCAAGAGCCGCAGTGCAGGCCGTTCTTGAACCGCACCCAGTCGGGATGGTTGTCGAAATGGACGACCGTCACGGGCCCCGCGTCGGACGCCGCGATGGCCCGCTCGATCAGCAGCGGCGTGACGTGATGGAAGTCGCCCGAGCCGGCGAACACCAGGTCTGGCCCCGCCCCCGCCGGCGCGCGATCGCGCAGGCGGGCGGCCAGGGAAGCCAGGGCCCGGGGCCGGCTCCACAGGCGCAGGGCCGGCCCCAGGTCCTGAGCTTCGACGGTCACGGCCCGGCGGTCACGCAATGCAGATTGCGCGTCCAAGGCATTGTCCAGGCTCAGGAAAACGGGCCGCATCGGAAGCTTCAGTCGACGCAGCGGCGCAGAACGGCGTCGAGCAGCTTCAGCGCCAGGTCGATCTCGTCCTTGCTGATCTCCAGAGAGGGCGCCAGCGTGATGACGTTCTTGTAGTAGCCGCCGACATCGAGGATCAGGCCGTACTTCTTGCCGTCGATCTCGATGTCGCCCTTCATCCCCTCGGCTTCCATGCGGTTGAGCAAAGCCTTGTTGGGGGTGAAGCCGTCGGCCTCGCAGATCTCGGCGCGAAGGGCCAGGCCCAGGCCGTCCACATCGCCGATCTGCGGCCAGCGCTTCTGCAGGTCCTTCAGGCCCTCCAGGAAGTAGGCGCCCTTCTCCAGGACCTGGGCGCCGTAGTCGACCTCGCTCGTCATCCGCAGGGTCTCCAGCGCCACGGCCGTGCCCATGGGGTTGGAGTTGAAGGTCGAGTGGGTCGAGCCTGGCGGGAAGATCTCGGGGTTGATCAGCTCCTCGCGGGCCCAGACGCCCGACAGCGGGTTCAGGCCGTTGGTCAGCGCCTTGCCGAACACCAGCACGTCGGGCTGCACGCCGAAGTGCTCGATCGACCACAGCTTGCCCGTCCGGAACATGCCCATCTGGATCTCGTCGACCACCAGCAGGATTCCGTGCTGGTCGAGGATCTTTTTCAGCTCGATGAAGAAGTTGGGCGGCGGGATCACGTAGCCGCCGGTGCCCTGGATCGGCTCGATATAGAAGGCGGCGTATTCGGCCTGGCCGGTCTTGGTGTCGAGGACGCCGTTGTATTCGGTCTCGAACAGCCGGGCGAACTTCTGCACGCAGTAGTGGCCGTACTCTTCCTTGCTCATGCCCTTGGGGCCGCGGAAATGGTAGGGGAATTCAATGAACTGGGCGCGATCGCTGAAGTGACCGAAGCGGCGGCGATAGCGGTACGACGAGGTGATCGCCGAGGCGCCCAGGGTGCGGCCGTGATAGCCGCCCTCGAAGGCGAACATCAGCTGCTTGCCGTTGCTGGCGTTGCGCACCAGCTTGAGTGAGTCCTCGACCGCCTGGGCGCCGCCGACGTTGAAGTGGACGCGGCCCTTGCGGCCCCACTTCTTCTCGGCGTCCTGGGCGATCATCGCCGCCAGCTCCACCTTCTCGCGGTGCAGGTACTGGCTGGCCACCTGAGGCAGGGTGTCGAGCTGGCGGTGGGCGACGGCGTTCAGGCGCGGATTGCGATAGCCGAAATTGACGGCCGAGTACCACATCTGAAGATCAAGGAACTGGCGGCCCTGGCTGTCGTACATGAACGAGCCCTCGCAACCGTCGAAGAACTTCGGGTCGGGCAGGTAATGGACGGTGTCGCCGTAGGAGCAGTACTGGGCCTCGAGCGCGCGCAGGGTCGCTTCGTCGAGGACGGTGTGTTCGGCGTCGTACATTCGGGGGAACTCCGGTCAGATGGCGGCGCGGCGCGCCAGGCGGCCGTGGGCGGCCGCGAGCGTCGTCGTGATGGTGTGGAAGTCGGAAAACTCGTGGTGCGGCATGGCGCGCGAGCGGGCGTAGGCGGCCAGCTTGTCGCGCGCGAACAGCAGGTCGGCGCGGCCCGAGACGCAGAAGTCCGAGCGCCCGTCGCCGATGAAGACCATCAGGTCGTCCAGATCGTTGGCGTTCGCCGAGGCGACCTMGTCCGACTTGGCCGCCACTTGGCACTTRCAGACGCCTGACCCGGCGGCGCAGCCGGCGCGCGACCAGGGCTGCTCCAGGCGACGACCCAGTTCGGCATTGCCGACCAGGTGGTTGGCGATCACCGGCAGATGGTCCAGGCCGTGACGCCCCAGGATACGCGCGATGAAATGGTCGACCCCGTCGCTGACCACGGTCAGCGGCACGGCGTTGGCCTGGCACCAGGCGACGAATTCGACGAAGCCGTCGGCCAGTTCCACGCCGTCGAGCACGGCGTCCAGCGCCGCGTCGTCGCCGCCGATCAGGGCGACCTGGCCGCGCATGCACTCGGCGGCGGTGATCTCGCCCCGGGTCCAGCGCTCCTCCAGATCCTCCCAGGCCGGGTCGGCCAGACGGGTCAGGACCAGGTCGGTGGTGTCGACCTTGGCGATCGTCCCGTCGAAATCGCAAAATATCCGCATCGTACCGACTTGGCTCCAGACGCCCCCGCGCCGTTCGAGCCAATGACGCCGTGTAGGTTTCGCCCCCTCACCGATTTTTCGGCCGTGGTCCTGAAGCCTTCCACGCCTTGCCTTGAAGGCGCCGTCGCGCGATGTCTTCCTGCCTCAGCCGAGTCTCCGCAAACGGGCCGATCGTCCTCGTGATGACCACCGAAACCTCCAGTCCGCCCGTCCGCGTCCGGCCTGTCCGTGTCCGGTCCGCCCGACGCTTGACGTGGGCGCGCGGCTGACCATGGAGGACCTGCAGGACCTCTCGCCCCTCGCGGCCGCCTATCTGGAGCGGCGCGAGGACATGCGACGGTTCTTCCTGGCGCGCCTGGGCGGCCGGGGCGACGTCGAGGACCTGGTCCAGGAACTGTACCTGAAGGTCCAGGCGGTCACGGAAGAGCCGATCGAGAACCCGCCCGCCTATCTCTACCGCCTGGCCTCGAACCTGATGCTGGACCGCCTGCGCCGCGCCAAGCGGGCCGGCGCGCGCGAGAGCGAGTGGCGGCAGGCCAACCACACCACGGTCGGCGCCCTGGACGTCGCCGAGGAACCCGACGCGGAGAGCGCGGTCATCGCCCGCCAACGGCTGGAGAAGATCACCGAGGCGCTGAAGACCCTGTCGCCGGTGACCCAGCAGGTGTTCCGGCTTCACAAGTTCGAGGGCCTGACCCACGTCGAGACCGCCGCCCGGATGGGCATCTCGCGCAGTTCGGTCGAAAAGCACGTCAGCCTGGCCCTGGGCCATCTGCTCAAGAGGGTCGGGCGATGAACTGTGGCTTTTCCGCACCATCTCCCGATAACCGAGGAGGGACTTTCGCCAGCATGGCGTCATTGTGGCAAGCGCCCTCCCCGGCCCGGCGCGAAGGAAGCGCAACCCGTCGATGACTGACACCGCCAACACCGATCCCATCCAGCAAGCGGCGAGCGACTGGTTCGCGCGCCTGCAGGGTGACGCCGGTCTGGAGGACTGGACCGCTTTCCAGGCCTGGCTCGAGGCCGATCCCGCCCATGCGGCGGCCTATGACCGGGTCGAGGCGCTGTGGGTCGAGCTGGAAGACCTGCCGGCCGACGGGATTCCCGCTCCCGCCGCGCTCGACGTCACGCCCGAGAACGTCGTGCCGTTCGCCTCGCGCCCCAAGCCACCCGCGCGGCGGTGGGTGTGGACGGGCCTCGTCACGACCGCCGCCGCGGCCGCCGTGGCGGTCGCCGTGCTGCCGCAACTGACCCGCCCGACCTTCACGGACTACGCCACCAAGCGCGGCGAGACGCGAGAAGTGACCCTGGCCGACGGCTCGCGCCTGACCCTGGGCGGCGCCACCACCCTGCGCGTTCGCCTGACCCGCGCCCAGCGCGACGTCACCCTGGTGGACGGCGAGGCCAGCTTCGACGTCGCCCACCTGGAGGATCGCCCCTTCGTGGTTGTCGCGGGCGATCGCGAGGTCCGCGTGCTGGGCACCGAATTCAACATCCTCAACCACGACGACCGCCTGGCCGTCACCGTGCGCAGGGGCCTGGTCTCGGTGTCCGGCGGACAGGACGGGGCGGTGCGCCTGGCCAAGGGCCAGCAGTTGATCCACACCCGTGGTTCGGCGCCCTCGCTGGTGCGCACGGCCGATCCCGACGCGGCCTTCGCCTGGAAGTCGGGCAAGCTGGTCTATCGCGAAACGCCCCTGACCGAGGTGGTCGCCGACCTGAACCGCTATGTCGCCACGCCGATACGGCTTGATCCCAGCGCCGCCTCGGTCAAGGTGTCCGGCGTGCTCTTGGTCGACGAGGAAGCGGCGATGATCCGGCGCCTGGAACTATTCGCACCGATCGTCAGCCAGCGACGCGACGGCGAGATCGTTCTCAAGGCCAAGGCGACCCGACCCTGACCGTGCGGCGGGGGTCGTCGATCGGGCCTCGCCACGGCCGCGCCTGGCCGCTGGCGGTCATGGCCGGCCTGGCCGCCAGCGCCGCCCACGCCGCGCCGGCCCAGCGGCCCTACGCCTCGGTGCGCCTGCAGATCGCGGCCAAACCCGTCCATGCGGCCCTGATCGACTTCGCCCTGCAGGCCGAGCTGTCGCTGGGCGGCGACCTGGACGCCTGCGCCGGATCCTCGCCCACCCTGTCGGGACGGATGACGCCCCAGGCGGCGCTGGAGCGGATACTGGCCCACAGCGGCTGCGACTACGTCATGCCCGATCCGCGCACGGTGCTGATCCGCAAGGCCGCCCCGCCCAGGCCCAGACACGCCACGGTCGCCGCGCCGCCCACCAGCCTGGGCCTGGGCGAGGTCGTGGTGACGGCCCAGCGCTATCCGAACCTGCCTGGCCGTACGCCCTACGCGATCTCGGTGGTGTCGGGTTCCACCCTGTCTCGCGAGACCCTGACCAGCCTGTCCGACCTCACCGGACAGGTCGCGGGCATGACCGTGACCAACCTGGGTCCCGGCCGCGACAAGATCCTGCTGCGCGGCCTGTCGGACGGCGCCTTCACCGGCCAGGCCCAGTCGATGGTCGCGCTCTATCTGGACGACGTCCCGATCACCTACAGCGCGCCCGATCCGGACCTGCGCCTGGCCGACATCGAACGGGTCGAGGTGATGCGCGGCCCGCAGGGCACGCTCTACGGCGGCGGGTCGCTGGGCGGGGTCCTGCGGATCGCCACCCGCAAGCCCGACCTCGATCACTACGAGGCCAGCATCGTGGCCGGCCTGTCCCGGATCTCGGGCGGCGGTGGCGGCGACGAACTGGAAGGGATGGCCAATATCCCTTTGCTGCCGGGCCGGCTGGCCCTGAGGGTCGTGGCCTATAGCGACAGCCAGGACGGCTACATCGCCAATCCGACCCTGGGGCTTAAGCGCGTCAACGACTCGCAGCGGGACGGGCTGCGCGCCAACCTCCGCGCGGCGCTCTCGCCCCACTGGACGGCGACCTTGGGCGTGACCACCCAGTGGATCAACAACGCCGACACCCAGTATGGCCTGCGTCGCCTGGGCCCCTACCTGCGCGACAACCCGGTGCGCGAGCCTCACGACAACGATTTCGAACACGTCTCGCTGACCCTGGCGGGCGACGGCCCTTGGGGGCGGATGACCGGTTCGGTCGCGCGCCTGTCGCACCATTTCGACAGCCGGTACGACGCCACCACGGTGTCGACGCTCTACGGCCTGGCCGCCGCGCCCGCCGCCTTGGACGACGAAAAGGCCATCGACCTGACGGTGGCGGAGGTCACCTACGCCAGTCCCAGCGACCATCGCCTCCACGGCCTGATCGGCGCCTTCGCGTCCACCGGCGACATCCGGCTCGACACCACCCTGCACGCCGCCGTGGCGGCGGGGCCGAACGCCTACGCAGAACGCCGACGCGACAAGATCAACGAGACGGCGGTCTATGGCGAGGTCACCTTCGACGCCACCAAGCGCCTGTCGGCGACCGCCGGCCTGCGCTGGTTCGATTTCCGGTTCGACACCGACTCGCGGGTCACCCAGGCCGCAGGCCAGCGGGCGTTCAGCGGCGCGGACGACGCCACCGGCCTGTCGCCGAAGATCCTGCTCAGCTACGACGCCCGGCCGGGCCTGCTGTTCTACGCCCAGGCCGCCGAGGGTTACCGTCCCGGCGGCTACAACACCGCAGGCCGGATCGGCCAGGCCTTCGACGTCGCGGGATCTCCGGCTCGCCGCTATCAGGCCGACGAGCTTTGGAACTACGAGGCCGGCGCCAAGCTGCGGGGTTGGGACGAACGCCTGCAGGCGCGTGTCGCCGTCTTCTACGCCGCCTGGGAGTCGGTGCAGAGCGACCAGTACCTGGCCGACGGCACGGCCTACACGGCCAACATCGGCAACGGCGACAACCGGGGGATCGAGGCCGAGGCGGCGTTGCGGCTGAACGCCCAGGTCGACCTGCGAGCCGCCGCCCTGCTGAACGATCCAGAGATCACCCGCCAGAACCTCGACTTCAGCTCGCGCCACAACGCCAGCCTGCCGGGCGTGCCACGGGCCTCGGCCAGTTTCGGCGTCGACTATCATCGCCCCCTGTCCGGCGACAGGACCCTGCGACTGCAAGGCCAGGCGACCTATGTCGGATCGTCGTACCTGACCTTCGACGCCGACAACATGCACGAGATGGGCGAGTATCTGGGCCTGCGCGGGGTCGCCAGTCTGGAGACCCGCACCTGGACCCTGGCCGCCACGGTGGACAACCCGTTCGGCGCCCATCCCAACAGCTTCTCGTTCGGCAATCCGTTCCTGATCACCCGCGACCAGATCATCACCCCGCCCCGGCCGAGAACGATCGCGTTGCGGCTGTCCGCGCGGTTCTAGACCGGGCGATCAGACGCCGGGCGGCGGCTTGATGCGATGGCTCGGCGCGCCGCCCAGATGGCCCGGGTCCACCGCCCTGTTGGCCGGGCGGTTCAGATAGGGCGCATAGAGCCGCTCGGCCTTGCCGTAGGCCTTGGGGCCAAGAGCCAGGCCCACGCCGACCAGGACGGCCACGATCACGGCCCCATGCCAGGCCTCGCCCCGCGTCGCCGGGCGGTCATCGCCCGAGGCCAGCAGGACGCCCGCCAATCCGAGCGCCGCGCCCAGCGCCAGGCCCGCCAGCACATCGGAGAGCCAGTGCGCCCCGAGATAGATCCGTGAAAGCGCCGTCAGCAGGACAACCGCCAAGGCAGACGCCGCGAAGAGCGCGCGACCGGCGCCGGTCGTCGAGCGCCCCACGATCCAGGCCAGCATCAGATACAGCGCCGCGGCCGAGGTGGCGTGGCCGCTGGGGAAGCTGAAGGCGTCCGCGCCGGAATACAGCAAGGACGGCCGCGCCATGTGGAAACTGGTCTTCAGGACCGGTGTCAGCACCGCCGCCGCGATCATGACCAGGCCCAGCGCCAGAGCCCAACGGAAGCGGCGGCGCCAAAGCAGGAAGGCGACCAGCAGGATGGTCGCCGTCGTGCGCTCCAGGCCGTCGCCCAGGGCCGACATCAACATCATCGATCGGTCGAGCCAGGGCGCGCGATGGTCGAACAGCGCCTGTGCGACGAGCGCATCGCCCCTCACGACGAAGGTGTGCCCAAGGATGCCGACCGCCAGCGCCAGGACGCCGGCCGTCAGCAGCAGGATCAGCGCGCCGCCGAACAGGAGCCGCGTCGTGCGGGTGTCCAGGCCCCGCCCGCGACGCGTCAGCGCCATGAGGCCGAGGGTCAGGCTGGAGGCCAGGGTCAGCCCAAGGCAGGCCTCCGTGGCGAGCAGCGCCGAGGTCATGCCGGACGCCGGCGTAAAGTGTGGATCATCGAGCCTCTCGCGCGGCAAGGGCCGAGCGAGCGCCAGCCGAAAGACGTCAGTCTGACCGCGCGCGCATTCGCGCGGGATTGCCCTAACTATACGATTTCCCAATCCAACCGGCTCGAGGACCTGAATGCCGGCGCTTCCGCACCATCAAGAATAATTCATAAAATTCAACGCTGTGCAGCCGCCGACATTTTGCGACAAAGGCGGCTCGCGACGCGCCCGAACGCCGAGGCTCGTCCGTCCCCGCATGGATTTCCACCATGATGCACGCCGCCTCGCCATCGACGCCGCCGACGGACGCCACCCGTGTGCTCCTGATCGAGGACGAACCGGAAACCGCCGGCCACATGACCGACTGCCTGCGGCGGGCCGGGTGCCAGGTCGAGGCCGTGCGGGACGGAGCCGGCGGACTCGACCGCTCGCTGGAAGGCGGCTTCGACGTGGTCGTCGTCGATCGGATGATCCCCCATCTCGACGGCCTGTCGCTGGTGCGGCGGCTTCGCGCCGCCCAGGTCCAGACGCCGGTGCTGTTCGTGACCGCCATGGGGACGGTGGCCGACCGCGTCGCCGGGCTGGACCAGGGCGGCGATGACTATCTGGTCAAGCCCTTCTCGTTCGACGAGCTCAACGCCCGGGTCGCCGCCTTGGCGCGGCGCGCCCCCGCGCCGCTTCGCGAGCGGACGATCCTTAAGTGCGCCGACCTGGAGCTGCGCCGGCTGGACCGCACGGCTCATCGCGACGGCGTCGAGTTCGCCCTGCTGCCGCTGGAATTCAAGCTGCTGGAATATCTGATGCTCAACGCCGACCGGGTGGTGACCCGGGCGATGCTGCTGGAGAACGTCTGGGGCTTCCACTTCGACCCCCGCACCAACATCGTCGAGACCCACATCAGCCGGCTGCGCGCCAAGATCGACCTGCCGGAGCTTCCGCCGCTGATCACGACCCTGCGCGGCGTCGGCTATGTGATCCGGACCGAACCGGCGTGAGCGACCGCGCCATGAACCGCCTGATGCGCAACGCCGGGGCGCGCCTGGCGATGATCCAGATGGTGATCGTCGTGGTGGCTTTCGTCCTGGCCGGCTACCTGACCCAGCTCGCCATCCGCCGGCTGGAGCAGGAGGAGATCCGGGAGCACGTCCATGGCGAAGCGGCTTCGCTGCGCGACGAGATCCGGCAGAAGGGCATAGACCACCTGCCCTACACGGTCTCGAAACGCACGCGGCTGTGGCGCGGGTTCGAGTACCGGCTGGTAAGCCGAGAAGGCCGGCTGCTGGCCGGGCGGCTGCCCGACACCGGTCTCCTGGGCTGGACCGAGCTGGGCGGCGTGCCCTCGCATCGCGGCGAGCCCGATCACCGGTTCCTGGTCCTGACCGAGACCCTGTTCAACGGCTCGCGCCTGTCGGTGGGCCAGGACCTGGCGATCGCGGCCGGCCAGACGGCGGCGGTGAACCGCATCCTCCTGCTGTGCGGTCTGCTGGGAACCGTCTTCTGCCTGACGGCCTCGTTCCTGTTCACGCGCCAGGCCTGGCGTCGCATCGCCCAGGTCTCGAGGGCCGCTCAATTGGTCACCGAAGGCCAGCTGAGCCAGCGCGT
Organism: Caulobacter sp. 05T431; assembly: GCF_056665975.1. NCBI lineage: Bacteria > Pseudomonadati > Pseudomonadota > Alphaproteobacteria > Caulobacterales > Caulobacteraceae > Caulobacter > Caulobacter sp. 05T431. The sequence goes on from NZ_JBFTKU010000004.1 coordinate 179,553, forward strand.
GCCCCTGCGCCTCACCGGCAATCCCGACGACATCGACGACCTGGGGGCGACGTTCAACGGCATGCTCGACCGGATCGGCGCCCTGATCGGCCAGCTTCGCCAGGTCACCACCGACATCGCCCATGATATGCGCACGCCGCTCACCCGCCTGCGACACAAGATCGAACGGCTGCGCTCCGACGCCAAGGCCCACCCGCCCCTGGCGCGCGCCATCGGCGATCTGGACGACGACGTTGGCGAGATCCTCCGGACGTTCGACGCCCTGTTGCAACTGGCCGAGATCGAGACCCACGACGGCGCGCCGGTCTTCAGCCTGGTGGCCCTGGACGCCATCGCCCTGGACGTCGCCGAGGCGTTCCGGCCGGATATCGAGACCAGCGGACGACGCCTGCTGGCCTTCGGCGAGCCTCTGCGGGTGGCCGCGGACGGCGCCCTGCTGACCCAGGTCTGCGCCAACCTGCTGGAGAACGCCCTGCGCCATACGCCCCCGGGCACGACGATCCGGATCCGGGTCGAACGCGACGGCCAGGGCGCGCGGCTGGTGGTCGCCGACGACGGACCGGGCGTGAGCCCCGAGGATCGGCAGGAGGCGCTGAAGCCCTTCGTTCGCCTGGAGCGCAGCCGGACCACCAAGGGATCGGGGCTGGGCCTGTCGATCGTGGCGGCGATCGCCGGACGGCACGGCGCCCGGCTCGAGCTGGACGACGCCCGGCCGGGCCTGATGGTCGCCCTCGCCTTCCCGCTCGCCGTCGCGGCGCCTTCGGGAACCTCGGAGGCTGTCGCGCCGGGGTCCCCGCTTTCGCTGCTTGCCTAGGTTAGCGCCCGAGCACCAGCACGGCGAAGCTGCCGGGTTTCATCGAGGGGCGACCGTTCGGGGCGGCCGGGGCGTCGTAGTCGGCCGACGGCAGATAGACCTTGCCGGTGGCGGGGTCGACGGCGCCGGTCTTGGCCCGGACCTTGGTCGCCACCTTGTCGATCACCGCCACGTCGGTCGGGCCGCGGACGGCGATCACCGACAGCGTGCCGTCGCCGCCGCTGGGGATGTAGGCCAGGTGATGCTGAGCGTCGTAGAAGGCGGCGTCGGGCTTCTCGCCGATCGCCAGGCTGGCGGTCACCTTGCCCGTGGCCGGCGACACGACCTTGGCCGTCCCGTTGGCGCAGGCGGCGATCAGCACCTTGGCGTCGGCGGCGTAGGTCAGGCCACTGGGCTCCTCGCAGCCGGCCATCGGCCAGTGGGCCACCACCTTGCGGGCCTTGGCGTCGATCACGGCGATCTCGCCCTTGTCCTCGATATTGACGAACACCCGGCCCAGGCCGTCGGCGACGCCGAACTCCAGGGTCCCTTCCAGCGGGATCGCGCCCGCGGCGACGCCGGCCTTAAGGTCGACCAGGGTGATCCCGCCGCCGTGGCCGTTCATCACGAAGCCCAGGCCCGTGGTCGGCTCGATCAGGGCCGCGTCCGGGCTGGTCCCGGCCGGGATCGTGGCGCGGATCGCGCCGGTCAGGGCGTTGATGAGCGTGACGTTGTTGCTGCCGCCGTTGGTGACCAGCAACTCGTCGCCGCCGGGCAGCGGCAAGGCGCTGTGGGCCTTCTGCGCGGCGACCAGGGCCGGCGTGACCTTGCCGCTGTCGACGTCGATGGCGGTGACCGCCGTGTTGTGGGCCACATAGAGCCGGCGGTGGACGGGATCGAAGGCGGCGTAGTCCCACGACCCGTCGGGGCCGGCGATCCGGTCGACGATCTTCAGCGGCGCGGGCGCGTCCGCCGCCAGGACGGGAGCGGTCAGGGTCGAAAGGCCGAACGCGGCGGCGGCCAGGAGCGTCTTCTTCATCGGAAATCCTGCGGCGGCCTATGGATGGGAAACATGACGCCACGCCGCCGCCCGCCCCTCATCGAAGGCCGGACGGCGCGGGCGGCGGCCGACTATCGCGCCAGTTTGGCGGCTTGGAGCTCGGCGTGGGCCGCCGTGACCTTGGCCTGGAAATCCGGGTTCTTCAGCAGCGAGGTCACCAACGACGCCGCTAGGGCCTGGCTGGCCTGGGTGTCGGACGGATAGTGCGAGCCGCAGACCACGCGGCTGTAGGCGTAGTCGGACGCCCGGGCCATGAAGACCTGCGACTTCTCGGGGATCAGCACGGCCAGGGTCATGCCCAGCGAATAGCCCAAGGTCGAGTGGCCGCTGGGATAGGAGGTCAGCGGCTTGTCGTCGGGATCGCAGGTCTTGATCGTGGCGTCCAGGACCCAGGGACGCTTGCGTAGGAAGGTCTTCTTGGCGGCGGTGGCCGCCACCGAGGCGTCGTTCTGGACGATCGACAGCACCTCGGCCGTGGCCGGCAGCTTGGCCAGGTCGAACCCCGCGCCGACGGCGGCCGCGAACGCCGAGGGGTCCTCGTGGTCGTCGTCCCACTTGGCCTGGGCCACGCGGTCCGACGAGGCCGCCCCGATGATCCGATGGATCTCGGCCAGCTCCGCGCGGCCGGCTTCCGAACCATCAGCGGGCGCCGGCGGCAGCAGGCGGTTGGCGTCGATGTCGGCCGGCGCCAGCAGCTGCAGCACCTTCTGCGGCTTGGGCGCGTCCGGCGCGGCCTGGGTCGAAGGGGTCTGGGGCGAAGGGGTCTGGGGCGAAGGAGTCTGGGCCAGGCAGGACCCGGCGAGCACCGCCGAAAGGGCGGCGCCGAGGAAGAGGCGTCCAGTCATGGGATCGGTCCTTGTGGGGATGGAGGGGATCAGAACGCGGCCTTCAGGGTGATCTGGTAGCTGCGGCCGACCTGGTAGGTGAACACGTTKGCCGCCCCGCCCTGGGCTGAGGTCTCGGCCGGCGTCTTGGTGCCCGGCAGCAGCGCCTTGCCCTTGAACGAGGTGATGTCCTGGGTGTCGGCAAGGTTCAGGACCTGGGCCTGCAGGCTGTAGTGCCCCAGGTGGTAGGTCGCGCTGAGGTCGGCCTGGCTGAAGGACTTGACCAGTCCGGTCGGCGCCGTGGTCCCCGAAGCGGCCGTGGCGTACTGCGGCCCGATCAGCTTGTCGTTCAAGGTGACGATCAGGCTGTCGTTGGCCGTGAACAGGTCGTGCCGTTCCGAGCGGACGCCCAGCGCGGCCGTGCCCCGCGGGACCTTGGCCAGCTGGTGGCCGTTATAGCCCGGATTGAGCGGATCGCCCTTTCCCTTGGCCTCGTTGACCGAGCCGTTGGCGAACACGCTGAAGCCGTGGGGCAGCACGTAGGTCGCCTGGAGCTCGATCCCCTTGTAGGTCGCGCCGCCGAGATTGGTTTGATAGGTCTCGTTGGTGGCKAGGTCCGTCAGGGTTTGGATCTTGTGCTGGAAGTCGATGTAGTAGACGTCGCCGTCCAGGGTCAGGTGGCCCGAATTGTAGACCGAGCCGATCTGGTAGTTGGTCGACTCCTGCGGGACCAGCTTCTGCGCTCCGGGATTGTTCACGTAGAACGCGCTGATATTGGGCACCAGGAAGCCCTGGGCGTACTGTCCGTAAACGGACCAGTTGTCGCGCACCCGGTAGTTGGCGGTCAGGAACGGCAGGGTCTTGGTGAAGGTGTCCTCGATATCCAGCGGCTGGATCGAGCCCTTCACGGCCACCGCCGGCGCGTCGACATGGAGCTTGAAGTGCACGTACTTGACGCCCGGGGTCACTGTCAGCTTGTCGGTGGCGCGCCAGGCGAAGTCGACGAACGGCTGGTACTGATGCCAGCCGGAATACTCGTTGTAGGCGATGTTCAGCGGCACCTGGCAGGCGCCGTCCCAGGTCTTGCCGGGCGCGACCTGTTTGGGCCAATCCCCGCAAGGTGACGGTCCCGCGAACTGGGCGGCCTTCTCGCGATAGTCGGGACGCATGGTGAGCAGGTCGTAGTCGAACCGCGCGCGGCCGGTCTTGGCCACTTCGTACATGCCGCCGAAGCTCAGCGTGCCGACGTTGTCGAAGTCCTTGGTGAACTTCAGGATGTCGCCGCGCACCCGGTACTTGTTACGCTTGGTGTAGCCCGGCAGGCCGTTGACCTTGGCCGACGAGGGATAGCCCGCCGTGCCGGCCGGATAGGCCGCCGGCGGGTTGAGGATCACCTTGTTGGCGGCGGCCAGGGCCGTGGCGCCGATGCTCAGGTCGGCGCCGTTGTCGTTCGCCGACAAGGTCTTGTTGGAATACCAGTATTCGTAGGCGGTGTTGTCGAAGTGCAGTCCTTCGGTCAGCTCGCCGGCCAACTTGATGTAGCCGAACTCCGTCGACTTCTTGGTATAGTTATAGCCCTTGTAGGTCTGCAGGGTCGGATCGTCGGAGAGCGCGAACCGCTTGCCGTAGAGTTCGGTCTGGGCGACCGTGGCGTTGGCGCTGGCATCGCCCTGATAGTAGGTATTGTAGTTGTGCGTATACAGCGCCGTGACCGAGATCTTGTCGGTGAGCGGCACATTGACCTTGATGAACTGGTTATAGCCGTCGCTGGCGCTGTTGCTCAGATAACCGTTGGTCTTGTACTCCATGAAGTTCATGACGCCGTTGGCGCCGCGCAGCCGATCGATCGGCCCCGACGCCAGGGTGGTCACCGCCTGGACGGTCTGGAAGCTGCCTGTGGTCAGGGTCTGGCGGAACACGGGCTTGTCTTCGAACGGCAGCGAGAAGAGGTTCAGCGAACCGCCGAAATTGGCCTGGCCGAAGTCACCCGCTCGGCCCGGTCCGCGATCGATCACGATCCCGCCGATGGTCGAGGACGGGAAGAACGAGTTGGAGTGGTGCGACGGGCCGTTGGTGTCGCCCCAGGCGACGCCGTCGTAGGTGATGTTGAACTCGCCGTCCTGGAAGCCGCGCAGGGTGATCTTGGCGCCGTCCGTGGCGCCCGAACCGTTGGAGTTCGGCGTCGTGGCCATCGACGGGGCCAGGATGGTGGTGGTGGTGAAGTCGCCGACGCGCGGCGCGCTTTCCTCGATGAACTTGCGGGTGATCAGGGCCTGAGGCTGGGTCGCGGTCAGCGACGACGACACCGGCGCCACGTCGGCCGCCTTGCCCTTCAGGGCGGTGACCACGACGGCGTCGACTTCCCGTTCGGGTTCGATCGCCGGAGCATCGGCGGCGCGGGCCGAGGCGGTCAGGCCGGCGAACGTCGCCAGGGCCAGGAGGGAACCCGAGGCCAAGGCCCCCAGGCGCGTGCGATTGGTCATTGGACTATCCCCGTTTGCACCAACGGAGACGCGACCCCTGCGCGTCTCGTCGGCTTGGCCGGCGATTAGTCCGAGGGGTCGGCGAAGGCGTGCGAAGTCTTCGTGACTAAAGCATTACACTTTCATATCGACCCGGTAAGCCATTGCTTTCCATGACAAAAACGACAAGGCGACAAACCCGGCCGCCGCATTGAGATATCTCAATGTTTCGGGGCGTTGACTCGTCACCCCGCCCGGGAGACCTTGATCTTTCCCCTTGAGCGCCAGATCGACGGCGCGACCGACAGGGACCTTACCGCCCCTATACGATTTCCCAATCTAGCCGCCTCGGTGTCGACAACGCCCGCGCCGTGGCTAGTGGAGAGAGACCACGACCGCCCGCGCGTCGAGTCCTCCCATGGTCCGCTCTCTTCCCGCCGCCCGTCCCGCCAGCCCGCGCTCCCTGCGCGAGCGCCGGATCGCCGCCCTCTCGACGCCCGTCGCGAGCGCCGGGGATGACGCTCCACGGCTGCGCTGGACGCTGGACCAGCGCTGCGCCGCCCTGGGCGTTCCCCTGACCGAGGCGTGGCGAAGCCTGGCTCAGATCTTCGACGAGACCGACGCGCCCCTGTCGGTCGCCGAGGTCTGGAACCGTGCGCGGACGCTGGACCTGAAGGCCAGCCGTGCGCACGTCAATCACCTGATCAAGAGCTTGCGGGCGCTCGGCGTGCTGATCATCGCCGACGCCGGCCCGCCCATCCGTTACGCGACGCCCCTGGCCCTTCGGATAGGCCTGCTCACGCGGGCCGGCCAGGATCCGCTTCCGATCGAAGACCCCTGGCGATCGAGGCCCTGGCCGCCGCCCTGCGACGCGCGGGCCAGCGGCTGGAAGGTCGCGACATCGAGATCACGCTGGTCGAGCGGACGGTCGAAGCGCCCGTCGACGCGCTGGATCCGAACTGAAAGCCCGCCTCGCGCACGCCTGTCACGGCATCCGCCCCTGCTCGGCCGCAGCCGATTTCGCCTCGGGCGGTTCTGGTGCGCCGTGTCGCACGGCTGGCGTAGGTTGGCGCGCCCTGCTGGATTCGAACCAGCGACCGCTCGCTTAGAAGGCGAGTGCTCTATCCAGCTGAGCTAAGGGCGCTAACCCCGTGGGGAAAGCTTGCGGCGTAAAGCCTAGTGCGTCCAGGGCTGGCGGCGGCCGGCGGCGAAGTTGTCCGCGTAGGCCTTGATGATCCGCTTGGGCGTCTTGGGCTCGAACAGCTGGAACGAGATCTCGTGACGCTGGGCGTAGGCCACGGCCTCGTCGCGGGTCTCGAAGTTCAGGCGCACCTGGCCGTTCATGTCGCTCGACTGGGTCCAGCCCATCAGCGGGTCGGGACGTCTGGCCGAGGCCGGTTCGAACTCCAGCACCCAATCCTTGGTCTTGGCCTTGCCGGACTGCATGGCGGTCTTGGCGGGGCGGTAGATGCGCGCGAGCATGAGGGCCTCTCCAGGTCGATCGTCCCCCCTCGAAAGGGGGTCTAGGTGGTCGGAGCGGCAGGATTTGAACCTGCGACCCTCTGGTCCCAAACCAGATGCGCTACCAGACTGCGCTACGCTCCGAAACACCGAGCGGGTGCTCTACAGGGCTTCGCCGCCGGGGGCAAACGGAACGGACGCCCAAAACCTCGAAAGACGTCAGCCTTTCGGGAAGATTTTGTTGAGCACCCGGTCGCCGGGCAGGATGCCCAGTTGGGCGGCGCGGCCGCCGGGGATCTCGAGCACGCCCCGGATCACCCCGCCCGAGGGGATCGGTGTCTCGTCGTGCGGCACGGCGTTGCGGGCGATCGACAGCACTCGGCCGTCGGGCGCGATATAGATGATGTCCAGCGGGATCAGGGTGTTCTTCATCCAGAACGCCGCCCGCTGGGGCGGGTTGTACGGGAACAGCATGCCGCGGTCGGGGGCTAGCGACTTGCGGAACATCAGGCCCCGCTCCTGCTCGGCCCTGGTCACGGCCAGCTCGACGGTGAACCTGGCCCGTCCCCGGCTGGTCAGGATCTCGACCGTGTCGAGCTTGCCCGCGGGGGCGACCGCGGCCGGCTTGGGCTTGGCCTGCCAGGCCTCGGCGGGCGCCGCGATCGACAGGCTGGAGAACAGGGCCAGGACGACCAGCGCCAGGGCGCGTCGTCCGATCGTCGTCATCCCGATCGTCCTCATGAATGTCACGCGCGCCTCATCATCCTCGCCGCGTCCCGCGACGCGGCGATCCTACGACGTCATATCGCGATGGCGAAAGTCAGTCCTGGGGGTCAGTCCTCGCCGGCGGTGATCTCGGCCACCACCAGCCCCTTGGGGCCCTCGGCGAAACGCACCATGACATCGTCGCCCGGCTGGAGGTCCTCCAGCCCGCCGCGACGCAGGGTCTCGATGTGCACGAAGATGTCGCCCGGCTGGCCCTCGCGGACGACGAAGCCGTAGCCCTTGGTGCGGTTGAACCACTTGACCTTGGCGCGCTCGGCCGGCCCCACGGGCTCCAGCATCTGGCGGCCGCTGTCGACGCCCGAACGGAAATGGTCGCGGCGCATGCCCACGCCGTCGCTGAACGACCGCTTGGGCCGCTCCAGGGGCGCCGGCGCGGCGCTCTCGTCCAGGTCCACGACCTCGGACACCTGCCAGCCCTTGGGGCGCTTGACCACGTCGCAGACGATGATCGCGCCTTCCAGCGCCGTTTCCCGGCCGCAGCTGCGCAGAGATGTGACGTGCAGCAGCACGTCCTTCAGGCCGGTCTGACCCGGATCGTCGGGGACGATGAACCCGTACCCCTTTCCCGTATCAAACCACTTCACGCGACCGCTGATACGCACGAATTCCTCATGCGATCCCGAGTCCTCGAAATCGAAACCAGACATTCCGCCCCTCTGGCTCGCCCAGACAGCCCAGGGGGCGAGCACCACAGAATAACACTGTTCTCGCGAGAGGAGAGCCGTCAATAACCAATTGAGGCGAAAAGGCGATCACGAGACGTACGCGACATTTCGTCGCAGCGCCTAGACCGACATAAACCTGAAATGTCCGTGGTGGGTGGCAGTCCCTAGGGGAGTCGAACCCCTCTCTCCAGAATGAAAATCTGGCGTCCTAACCGATAGACGAAGGGACCACGGCGCCTGCATTAGGCGGGTATTCGCATGTAAAGTCTAAGTAGCTTCGCGGTGGCAGTCCCTAGGGGAGTCGAACCCCTCTCTCCAGAATGAAAATCTGGCGTCCTAACCGATAGACGAAGGGACCGCGTGGCCGCGAAGAGCAGGCGATATACAAAGCTTCCCCCCGGCGCGCAAGCGACGAAGAGCAGTTTTTTCAGGTCACGCGCATGCGGGGGTCCGCGACGTCCTCGATCTCCAGCTGCACGCCTTCCCGGCCCATATAATCGTCCGGTTTCAGACGTCCCACGACGTGCAGCGCGCYGCCGCCGGCCAGCAGGCGCTCGCCCAGGGGGGTCTCGGCCGAGCGCCAGGAAATGGCCTTGATTCGGTCGCCCGACGGCCCAACGAGGTCGACCCGCACGTGGCCGCCCTTCATCGCCATCATCCGCTCCGGCCGCACGCCGGCCAGGGCGAACATCGGCTCGGGGTTGCCCGGACCGAACGGCGCCAACTGCTGGAACTCGCTCCACAGGGCGCGGTTGGCGGCTCTGGGCTGGACCAGGGCGTCGATCTCGACCCCCTCGACGCCGACCGCCTCCATCTCGCCGGCCAGGCGCTCCTCCAGGAAGGCGCGGAACTCGGGAATCGAATCGGGACGGATCGACAGGCCCGCCGCCATGGCGTGGCCGCCGCCGGCCATCAGCAGGCCCGCCTCGAAGGCGGCCTGGATCGACGCGCCCAGATTGACGCCCGGCTGGCTGCGGCCCGAACCCTTGCCGACATTGGCGGCGCGGTCGACGCCGATCACCACCACGGGCTTGCGATAGCGCTCGCGCAGGCGGCCGGCGACGATGCCGATCACCCCGGGGTGCCAGTTCTCGCCCGCCACCACGATCACCGGGGCGTCGGGATTGAAGTTGCTGCCGCGCTCCAGCATGGCCGCGGCCTCCTCGACCACGGCGGCCTCGACGGCCTTGCGCTCGGTGTTCAGGCCGTCCAGCTCCTCGGCCAGGGCCTGGGCCTCCAGCGGGTCGTCCGTGGACAGCAGGCGCGCGCCAAGGTCCGAGCGGCCGATCCGTCCGCCGGCGTTGATGCGCGGCCCCAGGATGAAGCCGGCGTGGAACACCGAGGCCGGGCCCGAACCCTTGCCCACCTGGAACAGCGCCTTCAGACCCGGATTGCCCCAGCTGGACATGGTCCGAAGGCCCAGGGTGGTCAGGGCGCGGTTGAAGCCGACCAGCTGGGTGACGTCGCAGACCTCGCCCATGGCCACCAGGTCCAACCACTGGCGCAGGTCCGGCTGCGGGCGCTCGTCGGTGAACAGGCCGCGCTTGCGGGCCTCGCGGTTCAGGGCGGCCAGCAGGACGAAGGTCACGCCGGCGGCGGCCAGAACCCCCTGCCCGCTCTGACAGCCCGGCCGGTTGGGATTGACCACGGCGGCCGCGGCCGGCGGGTCCTCGCGCATCAGGTGGTGGTCGATCACCACCACTTCGAGACCGATGGTGGCGGCGCTGGCGATGGCGTCGTAGGCGGCCGCGCCGCAGTCCAGGGTGACGACCAGCTCGGCCCCGCTGTCGCGGATGGTCTTGAAAGCCGCCGGGCTGGGGCCGTAGCCCTCGGTCAGGCGGTCGGGGATGTAGATCGGCAGCTCGACGCCCATGTAGCGGAACCAGCGGACCAGCTGGGCGGCGCTGGTGGCGCCGTCGACGTCGTAGTCGGCGAACACCATGGTCGGCCGGCCGCTTTCCAGGGCGTCGATCAGGATCTCGGCGGCCCGGTCCATGTCGGTGAAGCTGGACGGGTCGGGGAACAGCGCCTTCAGGGTGGGGCGCAGATAGTGCTCGGCGGCGTCGACGCCCACCCCGCGCGAGGCCAGGGCCCGGGCCAGGGGTTCGGACAGACCGTGCATCTGCTGGTGGCTGCGGGCGATGCTCGCGTCGCCCGGCCGCTCGCGCCAGGCCCGGCCGCTGATCGACCGCTCGACGTCGAGGAAGTGGCCCGTGGCGAGGGGCGCGTGTCCGTCGGCCATGGCTTAGCCCTTCCTTGCGGGAAGACGGCCGGAAATGCGGAGCTTGGCGGTCGTGGTCATCTCCCGAGCCTACGCGCTTCGGCGGATTCGCTCCACGGGCGGGGCGAGGGTCGGAAGATAGATCGTAGGTGCGTCAGAAGCGGACGTCGCTCGGGGACATGCCCCGGTCCGGCTAGCCCGCCGCGGTTTCCGCTCCGACCACATCCACCTCGTTGGCCGAGCCCAGCACCACCGGCACGCGCTGGTGCAGTTTAGTGGGCTGCAGGTCCAGGATCGCGGTGGCGCCGTCGGTCGACTTGCCGCCCGCCCGCTCGACGATCAACGACATGGGGTTGGCTTCGTACAGCAGGCGCAGCTTGCCCGGCTTGTCGGGCTCGCGGGCGTCCCAAGGGTACATGAAGACGCCGCCGCGCATCAGGATGCGGTGGACGTCGGCCACCATCGAGGCCACCCAGCGCATGTTGAAGTTCTTGCCGCGCGGACCGGTCTTGCCCTGCAGGCAGCCGTCGATATAGCGGCGCACCGGCGCGGCCCAGTGGCGCTGGTTGGACATGTTGATCGCGAACTCGGCGGTGTCGGCTGGGATGGCGACGGTCGGGTGGGTCAGCCGCCAGGCGCCGTCGGCGTCCAGGGTGAAGCCGGCCACGCCCTTGGACAGGGTCAGGACCAGCATGGTMTGCGGGCCGTAGACCGCGTAGCCGGCGGCGACCTGGTTGCGGCCGGCCAGCAGGAAGTCGGCCTCGCTGGGGGCCACGCCGGCCGGCGCGGGCAGGATCGAGAAGATCGTGCCGACCGAAACGTTGACGTCGATGTTGCTGGAGCCGTCCAGCGGATCGAAGGTGACCAGATAACCGCCGATAGCCCCCGTGGCCTCGACCGTCTCCAGTTCCTCCGACGCCAGGCCGGCGACCAGCGGACAGCCCTGCAGCGCATCGCGCAGGATGTCGTTGGTGATGATGTCGAGCTTCTTCTGCTCCTCGTCCTGCACGTTGACCACGCCGGCCGCGCCCAGGCTGCCCGAGATCGCGCCGGAAGCCACGACCTTGCTGATCTTGGCGCAGGCCCCGGCGATCGCGGTGACGACGGCCTTCACCTCGTCGCCCGCCGGCTCGTCAGCGAGCCATCCGGCGAGATCGGTCAGGGTGGTCATGGAGGGCCTCTTGGGAATGAAGGATTCGCCGCGACCATAGCGCGCGCGGCGCGAATTCCGATCCGGCTGGATCAGCTTCCTGCTCTAGGATGTTGTTGTGACGCATTTTCCGGCGGCGGATCGGCGCCCGTCGGCCGGAAGACCGCTAGGCCTTCCGCTTCATCCGCACTTCGCGCACCGTGCCGGTCGACGAGTTCATGACCAGGGTGTGGGTGTGGACGAAGCCGTCCTTGTAGGTCACCCCGTCCAGCAGATTGCCCCAGGTGACGCCGGTCGCGGCGAAGATCGCGTCGGCGCGGACGATCTCGTGCAGGTCGTACTTCTTGTCGAGGTCGGTGATGCCCCAGCGGGCGGCGCGGGCGCGCTCGTCGCCGTTGCGGAACAACAGGCGGCCTTGGAACTGGCCGCCGACGCATTTCAGCGCCGCGCAGGCCAGGACGCCTTCGGGCGCGCCGCCGGAGCCGACATAGAGGTCGATGCCGGTCGAGGGATCGGTGGTGGCGATCACCCCGGCCACGTCGCCGTCMGTGATCAGATTGACCCGCGCGCCCACCGACCGGATGCTGGCGATGATCTCGGCGTGACGCGGACGGTCCAGCACGCAGACGGTGATGTGCTGGGGATCGACGCCCTTGGCGGCGGCCACGGCCTTGACGTTGTCGGCGGGCGACTTGTCCAGGTCGATCACCCCGGCCGGCAGGCCCGGACCGCAGGCGATCTTGTCCATGTAGGTGTCGGGGGCGTTCAGCAGGCTGCCCTTGGGCGCCCAGGCCATCACCGCCAGGGCGTTGGGCATGGCCTTGGCGGTCAGGGTGGTGCCTTCCAGCGGGTCCAGGGCGATGTCGATGGCGGGGCCCTGCCCCGTACCGACCTTTTCGCCGATATAGAGCATGGGCGCTTCGTCGCGCTCGCCCTCGCCGATCACGATCTCGCCGTCGATCGCCAGCTCGTTCAACGTGTTGCGCATGGCGTCGACCGCGGCCTGGTCGGCCGCCTTCTCGTCGCCCCGCCCCACCATCGACCACGAGGCGATGGCGGCGGCTTCCGTCACGCGAACCGCGTCCAGGACCAGCGAACGGTCCAGGGTCTTCGAACTCATCAACGTCTCCCAGCCTATGCGAGGCTCAAGTCCCGGCCGCTTGGCGCGGCTCTCAGATGCGCGCGACGCGCAAAAGGCGGGGACGCTCTAGCACGGCGTGCAGTTTTTCGATGCGACTAATCGCGTCGAGGAGATTGGATTCGGGAGTCGCGTGCGTAACGAGCACGATGGGGACGCCGCCCGCGCCCTCGACCGGCTTCTGCAGGAAGCTGTCGATCGAGACGCCGCATTCGGCCAGGGTTTCGGAGATCGCGGCGATGGCGCCGGGCTCGTCGCGGACCATGATCCGCAGATAGGCCTTGCCCACCGAACGGGCCGGATCGACAGCCACGAACGGCTTCAGCTGACCGGCCGGGGCCTGGAACACCGGGCGGCGGGCGCCGGTCATGACGTCGGCGATGTCGGCGGCCACGGCGGCGGCGGTCGGGCCCGCGCCTGCGCCCGGCCCCTGGATGAAGATCCGGCCGATCCGCTTGCCCTCGATGAAAAGAGCGTTCAGCGCGCCGCCGGCCTGGGCCAGCGGATGCTCCAGCGGGACCAGTGACGGATGCACCTTCACCGACACGCCGTCGTCGCTCTTGGCCGCCCCGGCCACCAGCTTGATGCGGTAGCCCAGGTCCTTGGCCAGCTTGATGTCCAGCAGTTCGACGTCGCTGATGCCCTCGATCTCGGCGGCGTCGAAGTCGGGCGCGCAGCCGAAGGCCAGGGCGGCCAGGATGCTGATCTTGTGGCCGGCGTCGAAACCGCCGACGTCCATGGTCGGATCGGCCTCGGCGTAGCCCAGGCCTTGGGCCTCGCGCAGCACGTCGGCGAAATCGCGGCCGGTCTTCTCCATCTCGCTAAGGATGAAGTTGCAGGTGCCGTTGAGGATGCCGGCCACGCCCACGACCTCGTCGCCGACCATGGCCTCTCGCAGCATCTTCACCGCCGGCGTGCCGCCCATGACGGCGGCTTCGAACAGCAGAGGCGCGTCGTTGGCCTCGGCCAGGGCGGCCAGCTCGGCCCCGTGCTCGGCGATCAGGGCCTTGTTGGCGGTGACCACCGGCTTGCCCAGCTTCAGCGCCGCCTCGACGGCGGCTTTCGCCGGACCGTCGCTGCCGCCGACCAGCTCGACGAACAGATCCACGTCGGGCGACGAGGCCAGGGCCACCGGATCGTCGAACCAGGTCAGGCCCGAGATGTCGACCGCGCGCGGCCGCGACTTGGACCGGGCCGACACCGCCGTCACCACGGCGCGATCGCCGGCGGGCGCGAAGTCGGGCGCCTCGGCCAGGAACTGCAGCAGGCCGCCGCCAACGGTGCCGAGGCCGGCGACGCCGATGCGCCAGGTCTTGTTGGGGGTGCTCATCGGGTCCTGCTCAATCCAAGCTTATCGTCACGTGTTTGGTATCGGTGTCGAGCGCCAGCCAATCGTCGCGCTCCTCGTCCGGAAGAAGGTCGGCGTAGCCTTCGCCTCGCACGAACGCGTCCAGAGCGCGCTCGCCGAGCCGCACGGTCATGGCGTAGCGCGTGAACGCCTTGCCGACGTCCTCGCGCTCCATGATCCAGGCGCAGCCGCGAATGACACCACCCTCGATCGCCAATGGCCGATCGGGGATGAAGTCATCCACCCAGTAGTGTTCGAGACGCGGTAGGTTCTTGTCCGCCCGGATCACGTGGACGGAGTTCCGGGCCAGACGGCCCCAGAACCACGCCTCGCTGATCGGCTCGTCCGCCATGCGCGCTTAAGCCTGTTCCATCTTGTTGTGCGCCTTGGCCAGGATCGTGTCGGCGTTGGCGATGAACTTCTTGACGTTGCGGGCGGCCTGCTTGATCCGCTGCTCGTTCTCGACGAGGCCGATGCGGACATAACCCTCGCCGTACTCGCCGAAGCCGATGCCGGGGGCCACGGCGACGCCGGCCTCCTCGATCAGCAGGCGCGAGAACAGCATCGAGCCGGCGGCTTCGAACTGCTCGGGGATCTTGGCCCAGGCGAACATCGAGGCCGGCGGATTGGGAATGTCCCAGCCCGCGGCCTTCATGGACTTGATCAGCGTGTCGCGGCGGCTCTTGTAGATGCCGCGGATCTCGTCGACGCAGTCTTGCGGACCGTTCAGGGCGGCGGCGGCGGCCACCTGCACCGGGGTGTAGGCGCCGTAGTCCAGATACGACTTCACGCGGGCCAGGGCCGCGCAGATGCGGGCGTTGCCGACCACCATGCCCACGCGCCAGCCGGCCATGGCGTAGGTCTTCGACAGCGAGTTGACCTCGACGGCGATGTCCTTGGCGCCCTCGACCTGCAGGATCGACGGCGGCGGGTTGTTGTCGAAATAGATCTCGCCATAGGCCACGTCGCTGATCACCAGCAGGTCGTGCTTCTTGGCCAGCGCCACGGCGTCCTTGTAGAAGTCCAGGTCCACCCACTGGGCGGTCGGGTTGGACGGATAGGACAGGATCAGCACGCTGGCGGGCGGCACCGAGTGCTTGGCCGCGCGGCTGATGTTGGACAGGTACTGCTCGGGGCTCAGCGCCGGCACGTGGCGGATCACGCCGCCGGCCATGATGAAGCCGAAGGCGTGGATCGGATAGGCCGGGTTCGGGCAGATGATCACGTCGCCCGGCGCGGTCAGGGCCTGGGCCAGGTTGGCGAAGCCTTCCTTMGAGCCCAGGGTGGCGATCACCTCGGTGTCTGGGTTCAGCTTCACGCCGAAGCGGCGGCCGTAGTAGCCGGCCATGGCCTTGCGCAGGCCGGCGATACCCTTGGAGGCCGAATAGCGGCCGGCCTTGGGGTCGCGGGCGGTCTCGATCAGCTTGTCGACGATGTGCTTGGGCGTGGGCATGTCGGGATTGCCCATCCCGAAGTCGATGATGTCGGTGCCCTCGGCGCGCAGGCGCGCCTTGATCTTGTTCACCTCCTCGAAAACGTAGGGCGGGAGGCGGCGGATACGGTGGAAATCGGAGGTCATGAAATGCTCATTGCGCCGCAGCGGCGCGCCGGGAGCGGATGTCGGGCATGGATAGACCCCAAGCGGGGCATAGCCAAGCCAGTTACGGGAATTTTATGCCTCCGTCGCCCTATTGGGGCTTGGACGGAGGCGCGGTAGCTCGATCGCGCGCCGCCTTTGCGAAGGCTTCGGTCGCGGCGCGGTCGGCGTCGGTGGGGATGTCGCTGGGCGGCGCCTTGCCGACCTTGCGGGCCTTGGACGCGTAACCTTCGGTGTCGGACAGGGTCCAGGTCTCGGGCGCCGTGTCGCGCTTCAGCTTGTCGGCGGCGACCTTTTCGGCGCCGACGGCCTTCTTGAACTGGACGGGCGTGCGCACGTCGGTCGGGATCGGCGGGATATCGATGAAGCGCGGCAGGTCGGCGTGCTTGGAATCCTTGGCCGCGGCGTTGGCCGCGGCGGCCACCGGCGAGTTGGGATCAGCCGGCGGCGGCGAGAACGGCGAAACGGACGACAGCGACGAAGCGCAGGCGCTCACTCCCGCCAGCAGGCCCACCAGGGCCGCGCCGCGAAAGAGTACGCCAAGACGTGCGATTTTACCGGGTTGGTCGTTCATCTTGTCTCAGGTCTTATGCGATGATCGCGGCGAGCGAAAGGCCATCCGCATCGCCGAGGCGAGATGGCCCAAGAGAAGACGGTGGAAGGAAGTTCATGGCCACGACCGAAACCTCTCCGAAACCGCGCAAAAAGCCCGCCGCCAAGGCTGACGCCGCGCCGGCGCCCGCAAAGTCCAAGGCCAAGGCCGCGCCGAAGGTTCCGCCGAAAGTCGATCCGCCGCCGCCGCCCCGCGCCCAGCACGCCGAATCGACCGTCCCGCCGTCCAGCGCCCTGCCCGACTTCGAGGCCTTCCTGTCGCCCGACCAGCGCCAGATGCTGGAGACCCTGTCGGCCAACCTGGCCCGCGCCGCCGTCACCGCCCAGGGCGCGATCGCCGAGGCGGCCCTGCGCCAGGCCGACCGTCCGGCCGCCCTCAGCCCCGATCCCTTCCACGTCGGCCCAGCCTTCAACGAGGTGATGACCAGCCTGGCCGCCCAGCCCGACCGGCTGCTGCGCGCCCAGGCCGACCTGTTCAGCCGCTACATGGACCTGTGGCAGTCGGCTGCCCGCAAGGCGACCGGCGAGGAGACCCAGCCCGTGGTCGCCCCCGCCCCCGGCGACAAGCGGTTCAGCGACCCCGACTGGGCGTCCAACCCGATGTTCGACATGATGAAGCAGAGCTACCTGCTGTCGTCGAACTGGCTGAACGACCTGGTCTCCCAGGCCCAGGGCGTCGATCCCTCGACCAAGCGCCGGGTCGAGTTCTTCACCAAGATGCTGACCGACGCTTTCTCGCCGTCGAACTTCCTGATCTCCAACCCCGCCGCCCTGCGCGAGGTGATGCAGAGCAAGGGTGAGAGCCTGGTGCGCGGCATGGAGAACTTCGCGGCCGACCTGGAACGCGGCGGCGGTCAGCTGGCCATCAGCCAGACCGACCTGGCCAAGTTCAAGGTCGGCGAGAACGTCGCCACCGCCCCGGGCAAGGTGGTCTACCAGAACGACATCCTGCAGCTGCTGCAGTTCTCGCCGACCACCGAGACGGTCCACGAGGTTCCGCTGCTGATCTTCCCGCCGTGGATCAACAAGTTCTACATCCTGGACCTGCGGCCCGAGAACTCGATGATCCGCTGGCTGACCGGCCGGGGCTTCACGGTGTTCGTGGCCTCGTGGGTCAATCCCGACAGCCACCAGGCCAAGAAGACCTTCGAGGACTACATGCTCGAGGGGATCTACGACGCGACCCAGCAGGTCATGACCCAGGCCGGCGTCGATCGGGTCAACACCGTCGGCTACTGCATCGGCGGCACCCTGCTGTCCTGCGCCCTGGCCCACATGGCCGCCAAGGGTGACAAGCGGATCAATTCGGCCACCTTCTTCGCGGCCCAGCAGGACTTCTCCGAAGCCGGCGACCTGCTGCTGTTCACCAACGAGGAATGGCTGCAGTCGATCGAAAGCCTGATGGACCAGCAGGGCGGCTACCTGCCCAGCCAGTCGATGGCCGACACGTTCAACAGCCTGCGCGGCAACGACCTGATCTGGTCGTTCTTCATCAACAACTACCTGATGGGCAAGGAGCCGCGGCCGTTCGACCTCCTGTTCTGGAACGCCGACCAGACGCGCATGCCCAAGGCTCTGCACCTGTTCTATCTGCGCAATTTCTATAAGGACAACGCCCTGACCATGGGCCGCCTGACCCTGGGCGGCGAGCAGCTGGACCTGTCGAAGGTCAAGACGCCGATCTATGTCCAGTCATCCAAGGACGACCACATCGCGCCCTACCCCAGCGTCTATCGCGGCGCCCGGGCGTTCGGCGGGCCGGTGACCTTCACCATGGCGGGTTCGGGCCACATCGCCGGGGTGATCAACCATCCGGACGCCAACAAGTACCAGCACTGGACCAACGAGCAGCTGCCCGCCTCGGTCGAGGGCTGGCGGTCCGGCGCGGTCGAGCATCCGGGGTCGTGGTGGCCCCACTGGTCGACTTGGCTGAAGGCCCGGTCCGGCCAGCAGGTCCCGGCTCGCGATCCAGCCAAGGGCGTCCTCAAGCCGATCGAGGACGCCCCGGGCAGTTTCGTCCGTGTACGGTCCGATGCGCCCGCCTGATCAGATCAGGCCCACCTCGTAGGCCAGCTCGACCGGCATCGCCTCCGCGCGGTCGATCAGCGGCTGCACGCGTTCCAGGTGCTCGGTGAAGCGCGGGTCCTGGCGGAACCGCTCGGCGTTCTGCGCCGTGTCGAAGGAGGTCACCAGGACCACCACGCCCTTGGCGGGCGACTTGAGCATCCGGGTCCCGCGCACCCCGGCGACCTGGCCCCGCACCCGCATGAACTGCTCGTGCTGCAGGGCGACGAACTCGTCGAACTTGCCGGGCTTGGTCTGGATGATGCTGACGCTGAAGACCGGCGGGTCGGCCAGGGCAGCGGCGACGGCGGCGTGATCGGGGACGGTGAGCGTGGTCATGAAGGCTCCTGAAGGGCGTTGCCGTGGAAGGAGCCTCCCGTGTAAAACCTCAACCAAAGTTGAGGTCAAGCGCCAATGTCCAAACCTGATCCGGCCTTTCCCGGCGGCACGCTCAGCGTCGGCGAAGTGGCCAAGCGCAGCGGCGTGGCGGTCTCGACCCTGCACTTCTACGAAACCAAGGGCCTGATCCGCAGTCTGCGGACCGAGGGCAACCAGCGACGCTATCCGCGCGGGATCCTGCGAAGGGTGGCGGTGATCAAGGTGGCCCAGCGCACCGGCATCCCCCTGGCCTCGATCCAGGCCGCCCTGGCCCGCCTGCCCGACGGCCGCGCGCCTACAGCGGAGGACTGGGCCGAGCTGTCGCGCGCCTGGCGGGCCGAGCTGGACGAGCGCATCCTGCGCCTGACCCAGCTGCGCGACCAGCTGGACGACTGCATCGGCTGCGGTTGCCTGTCGCTGAAGGCCTGCCCGTTGCGGAACCCGCAGGACGTCCTGGCGGGCCAGGGCGCCGGGCCACGGTTGCTGGAGCCCTAGGCAGGCTAAGGACCTGCACGCCGATCGGCCGGAACACCACAAGAGCGACCCATGTTCGCCCAAAACTCGCCGGGATTCTGGTCGAGCTTGCCGGCATGGGACTCAGCCGCCGGACAGCACTAGGGATGCTGCTCGCAACGCCGATCGTCGGCGCGGGCGACGTCCTCGCGCGCCCCGCGCCGGCGCCCAGCGGCGAACGCCTAGCCCAGGCCGCGCGCAGCCAGGTGGGTGTGACCCGGGACTATGATCCCAGCTATCGCGCCATCCCCTACCCCAACGGCGATGTCCTGCGCTCGACCGGGGTCTGCGCCGACGTGCTGGTGCGCGCGGCCCGCGACGCCTGGAGGGCCGACCTGCAGCAGCTGGTCCACGAAGACATGACCCGCAATTTCGACGCCTATCCGTCGCGGCGCGCGTGGGGGCTGAAGGGGCCGGACTCCAACATCGACCACCGCCGGGTGTTGAACCTGGAGACCTATCTGGAACGCCAGAAGGCCCTGCTGGCCCGCGCGCCCGCCAAGGCCGGCGGCGACCGGTTCGACGATCCGCTGCCCGGCGACATCCTGACCTGGCGGGTCTGGGGCGGCCGCCCGCACATCGGCGTGGTCAGCCAGGGCCCCGAGCACGTGCGCGTGGTCCACAACATCGGCTGGGGCGCCAAGGAGGAGCCGCTGTGGATGTTCAAGCTCCACACGGCGGTCGGGCACTATCGCTGGCGGGCGTGACGCGGGCGCTAGAGCCCCGCGCCTTCCTTCAGGCCCAGCATCAGGTTCAGGTTCTGCACCGCCGCGCCCGACGCGCCCTTGCCCAGGTTGTCGAGCAGGGCCACCAGGCGGACCTGGCCGCTGTTTTCCGAACCGAACACGAACAGCTTCAGGCGGTTGGTGTTGTTCAGCCCCTCGGGGTCCAGGGTCGTCAGACTCTTGGCCTCGTGCAGCGACGCCACCTCAACGAAGGGCTCGCGGTCGTAGTGGTCGGCCAGGGCTTCGTGGATCTCGTTCATCGAAACGCTGCCGTTCAGCATGCTCAGGTGCAGCGGCAGCTCCACCAGCATGCCCTGGGCGTAGCGCCCGACGGCCGGGGTGAAGATCGGCCGCGTCAGCAGGCCGCCGTGCGCCTGGATCTCGGGCAGGTGCTTGTGGTTCAGGCCCGTGGCGTAGATCCGGTACGGGACCTTGGTGTAGTGCGGCGAGGTCTCGTCCTCGAACTCGGCGATCATCGCCTTGCCGCCGCCGGTGTAGCCCGACACGGCGTTGAACGAGAGCGGCAGGTCGGCGGCGATGATGTCGTTCGAGACCAGCGGCCGCACCAGGGCGATGGCGCCGGTCGCGTAGCAGCCGGGGTTCGACACCCGCGTCGACTTGGCCACCTTGGCGCGCTGCTCCTCGTCCAGCTCCGGGAAGCCGTAGGTCCAGCCGGCCGCGGTGCGGTGGGCGGTCGAGGCGTCGATCACCTTGACCTTCGGGTCCTCGATCAGCGCCTCGGCCTCCTTGGCCGCGTCGTCGGGCAGGCACAGGATCACGGCGTCGGCGGCGTTCAGCATCGCCTTGCGGGCTTCGGGGTCCTTGCGCTTGTCCGGATCGATCGAGACCAGCTGCAGGTCCTTGCGACCGACCAGACGCTCGCGGATCTGCAACCCGGTGGTGCCCGCTTCGCCGTCGATGAAGACCTTGGGGGCCATGCGCCCTCCCGTAACCCGAACCCTTGAGGAGCGGTCCCTCTAGCGTACTCCGATCGCGAGCGAAACGGGTCTTTGGGCCGCGCCCACCGGTTTGTCGGTCGTGCAATCGGCGGAGCCCATCCTATATCCGGGGTCTCGCTCGCCATCGGATCGCGCCATGACCAAGCCCCTCAAGATCGACTTCGTCTCCGACGTCTCCTGCCCCTGGTGCATCGTCGGCCTGGGCGGGCTGGAGACGGCGCTGGAGCGGGTCGGCGACCTCGTCGAGGCCGACATCCATTTCCAGCCGTTCGAGCTGAATCCCCATATGCCGCCCGAAGGCCAGAACATCGTCGAGCACGTCGGCCAGAAGTACGGCGCGACGCCGGAACAGTCGGCGGTCAACCGCAAGGCTATCCACGAGCGGGCCGCCTCGGTGGGCTTCACGATGAAGACCAACGAGAACAGCCGCATCTACAACACCTTCGACGCCCACCGCCTGCTGCACTGGGCCGGGATCGTCGGCGGCCAGAAGGCGCTCAAGCGGGCTCTGTTCGACGCCTATTTCACCGACGGGCTCAGCCCGGCCGACCACCAGGTCCTGGTGGCCGCCGCGGAGAAGGCGGGCCTGGACGGCGCCGAGGCGCGCCAGGTGCTGGCCTCGGGCCAGTACGCCCAGGAGGTCCGCGACGCCGAGCGCCGCTGGCAGGCGGCCGGGATCAATTCGGTGCCGGCCGTGGTGATCAACGACCGCTATCTGATCTCGGGCGGCCAGCCGCCGGAATATTTCGAGCAGGCCCTGCGCCAGATCGCGGCCGAGGCCTGACCKGGCCTGACCGGCGTTCGGTCAAATTTATTTACCGAGAAGCGGAGCCTTAGTCCGGCGAGGACGTTCATTCCCCGAACGGGGATTATCCGCATGACCAATCAGACTTCGGCCCAAACCGCTTTCGAACGTGAGCTCGTCAGCCTGATCCCGCACCTGCGGGCCTTCGGCCGCTCGCTGACCGGCAACGCCAGCCACGGCGACGACCTGGCCCAGGACGCGCTCGCCAAGGCCCTGGCCTCGCGCGCCTCCTACCAGCCGGGCACCAACATGAAGGCCTGGACCTTCATGATCCTGCGCAACGTCTTCTATTCGGAAAAGCGTCGCTCGTGGCGTTCGTGCGCCCTTGACCCCGAGGTCGCCGAGCGCACGCTGGTCTCGAACTCCAACCCGACCGCCGCCCTGGAGCTGGACGAGATGCGCCGGGCGCTGGACATGCTGCCGCCCGACCAGCGCGAGGCCCTGATCCTGATCGGCGCCGCGGGCATGTCCTACGAGGAGGTCGCCGAGGTCACCGGCGCGGCCCTGGGCACGATCAAGAGCCGGGTCAGCCGCGCCCGCGATCGCCTGGCCCTGATCTTCGCCGAAGGCCGGATCACCGAGGACCAGATGCCGGCCCACGCGGCCATGGCCTCGATCTTCCGCCAGATCGACGACTACCGGTCGCGTCAAGCCGCCTAGCGAACCGCTCGCCAGGCCAACAAGGGCGGCGCCTAGTGCGCCGCCTTTTTGCTGGGGATCAGGTGGACCGCGCCGACGATCGCGCCGCCCACGATCAGGCCCACCACGGCCGAGCCGGCGGCCATGGCCAGCCAGCCGGTCACAGCCCCGATCCCCGGAACCTGGCCGGCCCAGTGCGACGCGCCCTCCACCCAGTGCGGGATCGGGGTGAGGTGGAAGTGCTCCAGGCCGTGGACGATGATGCCGCCGCCCACCCACAGCATGGCCGCGGTGCCGATCACGGTCAGGGCCTCCATGGTCACCGGCATGGCCTTGACCAGGCCGCGTCCCAGACCTTGCAGCACCTTCGAGCGTCCCTTGGCCAGGTGCAGGCCGATGTCGTCCATCTTCACGATCAGCCCGACCACGCCGTAGACCGCCACGGTCAGCAGCACGCCGATGATGGCCAGGGCCGCGGCCTGGATCGCCAGCGGCTTGTCGGCGACGTCGGCCAGGGCGATGGCCATGATCTCGCCGGACAGGATCAGGTCGGTGCGGATCGCGCCGTTGACCTTCTGGGTCTCCAGCTCGGCGCTGCTGAGGGCGAAGTCCTCGGCCTCGTCGCCGGCCACCTCGTGCTCGACGAAAGCCTCGATGATCTTCTCGGTGGCCTCGAAGGCCAGATAGGCGCCGCCGACCATCAGGATCGGGGTCACCGCCCACGGCGCGAAGGCGCTGAGGATCAGGGCCCCGGGCAGAAGGAACAGCAGCTTGTTGCGGAACGAGCCGACCGCGATCTTCCAGACGATCGGCAATTCGCGCTCGGGCGTGAAGCCCATGGCGTAGCCCGGCGTGACGGCGGTGTCGTCGACCACCACCCCGGCGGCCTTGACCCCCGCCTTGCCGGCGGCCCCGCTCACGTCGTCCAGCGAGGCGGCCGCCAGCTTGGTGATGCCGGCGATGTCGTCGAGAAGGGCGGCGAGGCCGGAGGGCATGAAGGATTCTCTGCTCCGAGGGGGTCTGGTCTAGGCGAATAGACCGGACTGCTCGCTCCGGTCGAGCCCTAACCCTTCTTGAGCACCGCGTCCGCCTTGCTGTCGATCCGCTTTTCCTCGGCCTTGGACATCCGGCCGGCCTTCACGGCCTGGCTGGCGCGGGCCTTGGCGTTGCGAGCGTGGGCCTTGTCCTCGATCGGATAGGCGCGCTTTTCCGGTTCGGCGAAGGCCTTGTCGGGCAGCCTGTCGCGTTTCTCGGTATTCAGTTCGGCCATGACGGTCAGTCCTTCGGATGGGCCACGCCCAGCGCCTCGGTCGGGCCGTCGTCCTCGTCATCGGGCGTGACGACCTCGGTCGGCTCCCTCTGCCGCGCCAGGTCGCGGGCGCCGACCCCGCCGCCGTGCTCGATGTTGAGGTTGGCCTCGACCGTGGACGGGTCGTAGGTGCTGTCGTCCTCGTCTCCGTTGGTCACGTCGAGGGTCTCGTTGGGTTCGGCCATGGGAGTTCTCCGTCTCTCCCMAAGCCAACGACGCTCGAAGGCAGGGCGTTCCCCCAGATTCCCTGCGATGCGCTTCAGAATAAAATCAGAGCCTGTGGCAGTTGCGATCGAAGCGCGGCACGCCAGATATGCCAGACGCCGACGCGGGGTCGGCGAGCCTTCCAGAGATTCTTCATGCCCACCCTGTTCGATCCGCTTGTCGTCGGCGACCTGGAGTTGCCAAACCGCGTCGTCATGGCGCCGCTGACCCGCCTGCGGGCCGGCCCCACCCAGATCCCCAACGCCCTGATGGCCGAGTACTACGCCCAGCGCGCCTCGGCCGGCCTGCTGATCACCGAGGGCGTGCCGGTCTCGCCGCAGGGCGTCGGCTACCAGGGCGTGCCCGGTATCTGGTCCCAGGCGCAGGTCGAGGGCTGGAAGCAGGTCACCAAGGCCGTGCACGACAAGGGCGGCCGCATCTTCATCCAGCTGTGGCACGTGGGCCGGGTCTCCGACCCGTCGTTCCACGACGGCGCCGCGCCGGTCGGTCCCAGCGCCATCCCGGCCAAGGGCCATGTCAGCCTGCTGCGTCCCGAACGCCCCTACCCCACGCCCCGCGCCCTCACGACCGAGGAAGTCGCCGGCGTGGTCGAGGCCTTCCGCAAGGGCGCCGAGAACGCCAAGGCCGCCGGCTTCGACGGCGCCGAGATCCACGGCGCCAACGGCTACCTGCTCGACCAGTTCCTGCAGGACGGCTCGAACCAGCGCACCGACCAGTACGGCGGCCCGATCGAGAACCGCGCCCGCCTGCTGCTCGAAGTGGCGGACGCCGTCGCCTCGGTGTTCGGCCCCGGCCGCGTGGGCGTGCACCTGGCGCCGCGCGCCGACAGCCACTCGATGGGCGACAGCGACCTGGCCGCCACCTTCGGCTACGCGGCCAAGGAGCTGGGCAAGCGCCGGATCGCCTTCCTCTGCGCCCGCGAATACGAAGGCCCCGACAGCCTGGGCGTMGACCTGAAGCAGGCGTTCGGCGGCGTCTACATCGCCAACGAGAAGTTCACCCGCGAAACCGCCCAGGCGGCGCTCGACGCCGGCAAGTACGACGCCATCGCCTTCGGCAAGGCCTACATCGCCAATCCGGACCTGGTGGAGCGCCTGCAACGCGACGCGCCGCTGAACGCCCCCGACCCGACCACCTTCTACGGCGGCGACGGCCGGGGCTATGTCGACTACCCCACCCTGGAAGCCTCCCTCGTGGCCGCGGCCGAATAGGCAAGCCGCCAGAAAGGTTGGGATTTCCACCTGAGTCCGTATCCGCTGCGCCATTTGCCGCGTTGGGTCTTCACCACGCGCCGCGCAGCGGATACAGGCTTAACCATGAGCAAGACCAACGATCACTGGAAGACCATCCTGCAACGCGGCGCCAACGCCCTGGCCTTCCGGATCACCAGCCCGCCCAGCGCCGTCAAGCCGACCATGGTCGCCGAACCCGCGCCCCAGAAGCGCGCGCTGCCGGTCGTGGTCTATCATGCCGTGGCCGCGTGCGCCCTGGTCGACGGCTGGGTGGCGGCCGGCGAAGGCGAGGTCCTGATCGACCGTCCGGCCATCCTGACCCGGCAGAAGCTGGCCAACGCCAAGGCCGCCGAACCGCCCGGCAGCATCCAGTCGCCGTTCTCGACCGGCTACGCGGCCGACTATCGATTGGAGCTGGCCCGCCTGGCCTGGCTGGCGATCATCGACGATCCCGAAGCCCGCCTCGAAACCCTGGCCGCGCTCTACACGCCGCCGGAACCGCGGGTGAAGCTGGTCTAGGAACGCCTACCAGGCGCCCGTGTTGGGCATCGAGGCCCAGGGCTCGGTCGGCTCCAGATTGCCATCCTGCAGCAGTTCGACCGAGATGTTGTCGGGCGAGCGGACGAAGGCCATGTGGCCGTCGCGCGGCGGACGGTTGATCGTCACCCCCATGTCCATCAGCCGCTGGCAGGTCTCGTAGATGTCGTCCACCCGGTAGGCCAGGTGGCCGAAGTTGCGGCCGCCCTGATAGTCCTCGGGGTCCCAGTTGTAGGTCAGCTCGACCAGCGGCGCCTTGCGGTCCTTGGCCAGCTCGACGTCTTCCGGCGCGGCCAGGAACACCAGGGTGAAACGCCCCTTGTCGTTCTCCATCCGGTACATTTCGGTCAGGCCCAGCCCCTCGCAATAGAAACGCAACGAGGCGTCGAGGTCCTTCACGCGGACCATGGTGTGCAGATAGCGCATGGAGCGGCTCCCGGAAGTGGAGAGAGGTCTGTCGAGCCGGCAGGATACAGCGGCGGCGCGGCCGCCCGCACCCCACAAATCATCCGGGAAGGCTTACTTCGCGGCCTGGACGCCCTGGCCTTGCAGCACCTGTTGGGCGCGCTCGACGGCTTCCATCAGATGGCCCAGGGCCAGGCCCTCGGGGCTGTCGGCGCGGTAGATCTCGCGCAGGGCCGGCACCCGGTCCTTGCAGGCGGCCATCGCGTCCAGGGCCCGATCGATCTTTCGCGTCAGCATGTCCGTAACCGCCAGAAATGTTCTATATTCGTTCTACAACGGCGGTTTTCGGATATCAATCGACGACCGCCCCCGCCTCGACAGGTTTCTCCCGAGTCTGTCGCCGCCACAACGCCGCGTATTCGCCGCCGGCCTCCAAAAGCGCCGCATGGGGGCCACGCTCCACAACCTTTCCACGGCGCAGGACGACGATCTCGTCGGCGTCGGCGATCGTCGACAGGCGGTGGGCGACCACCAGGGTCGTGCGCCCTTCCCGCGCCTTGCGCAGGGTCGCCTGGATGGCGGCCTCGGTGCGGCTGTCCAGGGCGCTGGTCGCCTCGTCCAGGATCAGCACGCGCGGATCGGCCAGCAGGGCCCGGGCGATGCCGACGCGCTGGCGCTCGCCGCCCGACAGCTTCAGACCCCGCTCGCCGACCTTGGTGGCCATGCCTTCGGGCAGGTTGCGGATGAACTCGCCCAGCTCCGCCGCCTCGGCCGCCGCCCAGACCTCGGCCTCTGAGGCGTCGGGACGGGCGAAGGCGATGTTGGCCATCACGGTGTCGTTGAACAGCGCCACGTCCTGCGGCACCAGGGCGACGGCGCGGCGCAGCGAGGCCTGCTTGAGCGCCTTCAGGTCATAGCCGTCCAGCGTGACCCGTCCGGCCTGGGGATCGATCATCCGCAGGGCCAGGCGCACCAGGGTGGTCTTGCCGGCGCCCGAGGGGCCGACGATGGCGACGGTGGTTCCCGGCTGGGCCGTGAAGGTCACGCCCTGCAGCCCCTCCGAGCGCGCGCCGTGGCGGAACGACACCCCCTCGAAGGCCACCGCTCCGCCGCGCCGGTCCACGGGCGGCGGCAGGTCGATGGCGTCGGCCGCGTCGGCCACGTCCGGCTGGGCCCGGCGCAGGTCGAGCATGGCCTCCATGTCGATGAACGACTGGCGGATTTCGCGATAGGCGAAGCCCAGGATGTTCAGCGGGCCGTACAGGTTGACCAGGATCAGCACGGCGGCGGTGACGTCGCCGGGCCCGATCCGCCCCGCGGCCGCCTCGCCCCCGGCCAGGATGGCCATCACGCCCAGGCCCAGGCTCATCACCGCCGACTGCACGGTGTTGAGCAGGGTCAGCGAGTTTGTCGCCTTGATATTGGCCGCGCCATAGGCCGTCAGGGCGGTGTCGTAACCACCGACCGCCCGCTCCTCGGCCCCGAAGGCCTTGACCGTCTCGTAGTTCAGCAGGGCGTCCACGGCCCGGCCGGCGGCCTCGGCGTCGGCCTCATTCATCACCCGGCGATGGCCGATCCGCCAGTCCGAGATCGTGAAGGTCACGACGCCGTAGATCACCACCGTGACGACGGCCGTCAGGGCGAAGCGCCAGTCATAGGCCTTGGCCAGCACGATGGCGGCCATGATCAGCTCCACCGCCGTCGGCGCGATGTTGAACACCAGGCCGCGCAGCAGAAAGTCCATCGACCGCGCGCCGCGATCGATCACCCGCGACAGCGAGCCCGTACGCTTGGTCTGGTGGAAGTCGATCGATAGCGACAGGGCGTGGGCGAAGGTCTCGACCGCCGCGCGGGTCTGGGCGGCCTGGGCCACCGGCGTGAACACCGCGTCGCGGGCCTGGGGGGCGACGGCGGCGATGAAGCGGATCAGGGCCCAGCCGCCGGCCAGGGCGGCGAAGGTCACCCCGACTTGCACGGCCGCCCCCTGCCCCGCCGTCAGGGCGTTGACCGCCTTGCCCAGCAGGAGGGGCGCGATCACGCCCAGGAACTTGCCCGCGAAGGTGAACACCAGGGCCAGGGTCACCCGCCAGCGCAGACCGGGCGCCTTGGAGCGCATGACCAGGCCGAATAGGTCGGCCATGGCCTTCCAGCCGTTGGTCTTGACCTCGGGGGCGGCCACGGCGCCCGCCACGGCCCCGGATCGCGGCGCCATGCCCCTCACTGGCCGCCGTCCAACAGCTGGGTGGTCTGCAGTCCGCCGCCGGGCGTCATCCAGTCGACGCGCCAGCCCATGGCCGTCAGGGTGGACGCCGCCGGCCCGTTCGTCGGCGTCGCCGGCGGACTCACCTCGACGACCACCTGCTGCTCGCCGCCCTCGCCCGCCACCTGGATGGTGTGGGCGCCGGCCGTCAGCGGCTGGTCCAGCGAGATCGAGAACCGCCCGTCCTCGCCGACCTTGCCTTCGCCGCGCGTGGCGCGGTCCACGCGGACGCCCAGGCCCGCGCCCGGCGTGCCGACGCCCGAGACGACGGCCCCGCCGCTGCGGTCGTAGTCCATCGCCAGCAGGCGCGGCGACAGCGAGCTTTGTCCCATCACCTCGGCCCCGGCACCGGCGCGCAACAGAACCGCCGCGCCGTTCGGCGCGACCATCAGATAGCCCTGGGCCTGGACGGTCCGCCCCTCCATGGTCATCGACAGGCCGTACAGCCGGGGCTCGCCGGCCAGGGGCGTCACCAGCCGCCAGGCGCCGGCCGCGTCGGCCTTGCCCACCAGGGCCTCGCCGGTCGGCGCGCCCAGCCGGACGCTGGACGAGGGCTCGGCCTGGCCCGACAGCGCCACGGCGGCGCCTTCGCGGATCACCGACACCACGCGCGGCGGCTTCAGATAGCCCGCCTGGGGCGAAGGCTGTTCGGTCTTGGCCGTCGCCGGATCGCGCCGCCAGCCCTCGTCCCCGCGGCCGCACGCCCCCAGGGCCAGAACGGCCAGGGCCGTGGCKACGCAGGCTGTGCCGAGGGGGGCCGACTTGAAACCGATCTCGCGAATCCTGATCATGGCGTATCCAACGGCCGACGACGCCCCGACGGCCTTGTTTGCTTGGGTGCTCACGTGCGGCGCGCCGACCTTGTCCACAAGGACCGGCGCGCTGTTTATTTTTCTGGAGTGGACGACGATGCCCGACCTGTCCAGCGGCCAAGCCGGCGACGCGACGTCCACCCCGGGGACCGGCAAGGCCGTCTGCGTATATTGCGGCTCGTCGAACGCGGCCGATCCGGCCTATCTCGAGGCGGCGTTCCAGATCGGCGGCGATTTCGCCAAGGCCGGGTTGAAGCTGGTCTATGGCGGCGGCGGCGTGGGCCTGATGGGCGCGACGGCGCGCGGAGCCCACGAGGCCGGCGGTCGGGTGCTGGGGATCATCCCGGAGTTCCTGCGCGGTCGCGAGCAGCCGTTCGACGACGTCGAGACCGTGGTCGTCACCTCGATGCACCAGCGCAAGATGATGATGTTCGAGCGCTCGGACGCCTTCGTGGTCCTGCCCGGCGGCATCGGCACCCTGGAGGAGATCATCGAGCTCCTGTCCTGGCGACGCCTGGACCTGCACCGCAAGCCGATCGTCTTCCACAATCCGGACGGCTTCTGGGATCCGCTGTTCGCCCTGCTGCGCCACACGATCGACCGGGGCCTGACCCCGCCGTCGCTCGAGGACGCCTGGCGGGTGGTGGAGAAGGCCAGCGACATAACGCCCACCCTACTGGCCTGGCTTGCGGAAAGCGGGCAAGAAGACGCGTCTTCAAACGTTCGTTTGTTGACTTAGTTGCCAAACGCAACGATATGTCCGCGGCCGACCTCCCCATGTCGGCCTTAGGGGATAAGGAAACAAACATGCGTATCTTCGTGACCGCGCTCGTCGCGGCCTCCGCCCTGTCGACGCTGGGTATGGCGACCAGCGCGTTCGCCGCCGAGGGCGCGGTGCTCAAGCTGAAAGCCCCCGCCAAGGCCCCGACCCTGATCCAGGACGGCGCCATGTGGCGCTGCAACGGCGTCGTCTGCGCCGCGCCCCAGGTCAAGTCGCTGCCGATCGGCCGCGCGTGCCGCAAGGTCGCCGCCGAACTGGGCGCGGTGGAGACCTTCAACTACCGCGGCGAGGAACTGGACGCCGCCGGCCTCGCCGACTGCAACACGGCCGCCAAGCCGTAAGACCCCGCTCGAACCTTTCGAGATGAAGAAACGGGGCGGTCCGCCAGGCGGGCCGCCCCTTTTTTCGCGCCCGTTTCCGGCCGCCCTACTTCCGACTGGAAGGCTTGGGCTCGGTGACCGGCGGCTTGGGCGTCTGCCTGCCCCCGACCAGCATCCCGCCGATCAGGGCGAAGGACAGCATGGCGTGGTTCATTCTCGATACGTTCATTTGGCGGCGTCTCCCAGACTCGCTTGAAAACCAACGGGGCCGTTGGGCCAGGAGACGCGCGCGGCTTACAGGGGCTCCCACCCTCCTAGTCGTCAGCGCGTCGAGTCGAAGCATGCGCCGTCGCGTCTCGAACGCAAGGAAATTAATCMGAACCCTGACGAAATCCGCGTACGGACGAATTGATTTTCCGGCCCGGATTCTCCTTGCCGGACAACGCTTCGCGCACGGAACGCCGCATCCGGACCTAGTGGAGGGTCGGCGAAATTTCGGGTTCGATCGGCGCTGGCTTGCCGGCCGCGCCGATGATCGCGGCGGCGGCGCGCAGCATGGCCTCGTCGATGCGGGCGACGTCGCAGCCGACCAGTTCGGCGGCCATCTCCGGCAGGTCGGCGCACAGCCGCAGCTGGCCCGCGATCCGTTGCAGCACAAGGCCTTCCTCGAGGTCGGGGTCGTTGGCCACCACCCCCACCACCAGGGAAAGCGCCACCTCCAGCCGGTCGGCCTTGGCCTTGGCCTCGCGCGCCTGCTCCAGCAAGAGCTGGGCGCTGGCGTCCATCGCGGTCAGGGTTTCGGTCAGGGGTCGTGGGGCGAGGTCGAGGCGAAGATCGGTCACGGCGAGGTCCAGCAGCTTGTCCTGCCGGGTTGAACGAGGCCTCGCCCAGGAACAGGGCGGACAAAACGCGCGCCGCCAAAGAAAAACCGCCCGCGACGGCGTGTCGCGGGCGGCGGAAGCTCTTTCAGACGCTTGTCCGTAGGCGGTCTAGGCCGCCTTGCCGGTCGCGGGCCCGAACGACAGCGATTCGTAACGGCGCAGATGATGGTCGACCGAGCCGAACAGGCCCTCGATCAGGGTGGCGCGCTTGAAGTAGTGGCCGATGGCCAGCTCGTCGGTCATGCCCATGCCGCCGTGGATCTGGATGGCGTTCTGGCCCACGAACTTGCAGGCGCGACCGATGCGGACCTTGGCGGCCGAGACGGCCTTTGCGCGCTCGTCGTCGCTCTCCGACAGCTTGATCGTGGCCATGTAGGTCATCGACACGGCCTGCTCCAGCTCGATGAACATGTCGACCATCCGGTGCTGCAGCACCTGGAAGTTGGAGATGGCGGTGCCGAACTGCTTGCGCTGCTTGGCGTAGTCCAGGGTGCCCTCGTGCAGCTTGCGCAACACGCCCACGGCCTCGGCGCCGACGGCGGCCGTGGCCTCGTCGATCACCTTGTTGACCAGCGGCAGCCCGCCGCCTTCCTGGCCGATCAGGGCGTCGGCGGGGATCGAGACGTTCTCGAAGAAGACTTCCGAGGCGCGACCGCCGTCCACCGTCGGATAGTCGCGGGTGACGATGCCCGGCAGGGTCTTGTCGACCAGGAACACCGAGACGCCGCCCGTGTCGCGCTGGGCGCCGCCGGTGCGGGCGGTGACCACAAGGTGGGTGGCGAACGGCGCGCCGACCACCACGGCCTTGTGGCCGTTAAGGACATAGCCCGAGCCGTCCTTCTTGGCCGTGGTCTTCAGGTCCTGCCAGGTGTAGCGGGCCTGGGGTTCGGCATAGGCGAAGGCGATGGTGGTCGTGCCGGCCACGATGCCCTCGATCACCGACGCCGCGCCGGCGTAGCCCGAGTGCTTCATGAAGCCGCCGCCGATCACCACGGTGCCGAGGTAGGGCTCGATGACCAGCGCCTTACCGAACTCCTCCATGATGATCATGTTGTCGATGGCGCCGCCGCCCAGGCCGCCCAGCTCCTCGCTGAACGAGGCGCCCAGGATGCCCAGCTCCTCGGCGAAGGCCTTCCAGTAGTCCTGGCGCCAGCCCGTCTCGGAGTTGACGATCTTGCGGCGCGTCTCGAAGTCGTACTTGTCCTGCAGGAAGCTCGCGACCGTGTCGCGGACCATCGACTGCTCTTCGGTGAAGTTGAAATCCATCCCTGGGTTCCCGTCTTTGTCTTTGCCCCCGGCGGCGCTCGGCCGGCTTCGGGGTGGCGGTGATCGTGTCGGAAGTCGCGGCGAGCGGCCCGGCCGCCCGCCTCGGTCGGCGCGCTAGAGGCCCAGCACCATCTTGGCGATGATATTGCGCTGGATCTCGTTGGAGCCGCCGTAGATCGACGTCTTGCGGACGTTGAAATAGGTCGGCGCCGCGCGGTGGGCGAAGTCGGGGCCGATCGGATGGGCGTTGTCGCCGTCCTTCGGGAAGCCACGGAAGTACGGCGCGCCGTAGTGGCCGGCCGCTTCCAGCACCAGCTCGGTGATGCGCTGCTGGATCTCGGTGCCCTTGATCTTCAGCACCGAGGATTCCGGACCGGGACCCTTGCCGGCGGCTTCACCGGCCAGGGTGCGCAGCTCGGTGTATTCCAGGGCCGTCAGGTCGATCTCCAGGTCGGCGACCTTGCGCTTGAAGTCCGGGTCGGTCAGCAGCGGCAGGCCGTCGTCGCCCAGCTCGGTCGAGGCGATCTGGCGGATGCGCTCGATGCCGCGCTTGGAGCGCGCCACGCCGGCGATGCCGCTACGCTCGTGGGCCAGCAGGAACTTGGCGCAGGTCCAGCCCTTGTTCTCCTCGTAGATGCGGTTCTCGACCGGCACCTTGACGTTCTCGAGCCAGACCTCGTTGACCTCGTGCTCGCCGCCCAGGGTGATGATCGGGCGCACGGTSACGCCSGGCGWCTTCATGTCGATCAGCAGGAACGAGATGCCTTCCTGGATCTTGGCGGCCGGGTCGGTGCGGACTAGGCAGAAGATCCAATCGCCGTGCTGGGCCAGGGTGGTCCAGGTCTTCTGGCCGTTGACCAGGTAGTATTCCTTGCCGTCATCGCCGGTGAAGCGCTCGGCCTTGGTCTTCAGGCTGGCCAGGTCCGAACCGGCGCCCGGCTCGCTGTAGCCCTGCGACCACCAGATGTCGCCCGACAGGGTCGGCGGCAGGAAGCGTTCCTTCTGCTCGGGCGTGCCGAAGGTGTAGATCACCGGCCCGACCATGTTGATGCCGAACGGCAGGATCGGCACGCAGTCGGCGCGGGCGGTCTCTTCCGACCAGATGTAGCGCTGCACCGAGGTCCAGCCCGGGCCGCCGTACTTCTCCGGCCAGGCCGGAGCCACCCAGCCCTTCTTGGCCAGGGTGCGGTGCCAGGACAGGAAGTCCTCCTTGGCCATTTCCTCGCCCTCCTCCTGCTTCTCGCGCAGGCCGGCGGGGTAGTTCTCGGCGATGAAGGCGCGGACCTCGTCGCGGAACGCGACGTCTTCAGGCGAGAAATCGAGGTTCATGGCGGACTCCCGGAAATCGGCCCTCTTCGGGGGCCGTCTTTGACTTTCGGGAGTCACCTTAGAGTTCGAACGGGCGTTTGGAAAGATGACCTTAGCGTCAACGTAAACATTGTTCAGGTTGCGCCGGAGAAGGCCCTAGCGGACCTCGCAGGCCAGCCGCACCAGGGCCAGGGCGGTCACCCCGCCGACGCCCTCCTCCTCGGCGATGTCCAGGGCGATCAGCGGCCGCTTGCCCAGGGCGTCCAGCAGGCGCGCATGGCCCTTGGCGGTCCCCACGTGGCCGGCCTGGCAGTGGGCGATCAGGGCGGGGTCGAGCGCGTGCAGCACGGCGGCGGCGGCGCAGGCGGCGTAGCCGTCCAGCAGCACCGGCACCTTCTGGACCCGCGCGGCCAGGATCGCCCCGACCAGGGCG
The DNA here is from genome assembly GCF_056665975.1 of Caulobacter sp. 05T431. NCBI lineage: Bacteria > Pseudomonadati > Pseudomonadota > Alphaproteobacteria > Caulobacterales > Caulobacteraceae > Caulobacter > Caulobacter sp. 05T431. Next base: position 213,522 of record NZ_JBFTKU010000004.1, read on the forward strand.
GCGGTCTCGCGTCCGCCCAGCTGGCGCAGGGCCGCCAGCGGGTCGGACAGGTCGTCCTCGGCCGCGGCGCGGGCCACGGCGGCGGCGATCGGCTCGGGCGCGTCGCTCCAGTCAGCGGCCTCGCCGCCGAACAGGGCCAGGGCGACGGCGCCGGCGGCGCGGTCGGTCTCGGCGGCGATCACGCCGGGGATCAGGAGGTCGGGCTGCTTGGCCAGGGCCTCCATGCCGAAGGCCATGGTGGCGGCGCATTCCTTCTCGCTCATCGCCGCCTTCTGGACGGCGTCCGGCGTCGGGCGGTCGATGGCCAGGTCGAAGGCTTCCAGCCCCGCGCCCTGGACGCCCGCGATGCGGCAGACATTGGCGCCGCCGGCGGCCACGGCCTCCAGGCGCTCGCGCGCCCAGCCGCGCGGCCCCACGCCCTGGCGGGCGCCGGCATAAAGGGCGACGACCGGGCGCAGCACCGCCGGCGGCGTTTTGCCGGTCCAGTCCGTCAGCCAGGCCGAGATTTCGGCCAGGCGGTCGCCGCCCGTGAAGCTGGCGGTCGGAACGGCCGGCGCGTCGGCGGCCAGCTTGCGGATGTCGTCGAAGGGAGAAACGGTCATGGGCGCGGACTTAAGCCAGCCCGCGCCCGATGCAAAGAGCCGAGAGATCAGGCCCCGGCGGGCTGCGCGGCCGCGGCGGTCGAGGAGGCCTCGACCAGAGTCTTGCAGACGCCGTCACGCTCGGCGATCAGCGAGGCCTTCAGCTCGTCCTTGGCCTTGCCGGCCTGGGACTTGGCGTTCCGTTCGGCGGACTCGACCCGGTCCTGGACCAGCGGATCGCGACCCCGGCTCTGGGTCTTCACCAGGGCTTGCAGGGCGGTCGCGTCCGAAGCGCCCAGGTTCGCCGCCTTGGCCAAGCCCAGGCAGCGCGAGGCGCGCACGAGCTCGCTGTCGCTGATGCGGTCGGCGGCGAAGGCCGGCGCGGTCGCCGAAACGGCGAGCAGGGCGGCGGCGGTGAGGGTCAGGATACGCATGGAAGCTCCTTTGGAGGATTGGGATTACGAACGCGGTCGACGCACGGGCTCTCGCCGCGGGCCGCCCTTGCGCGACCCGCCTGGAACGGCGACATACGGGGCATGAGCTCGGCCACGCCCCCGGAAACACTGAATTCGGCGCCCCGCCCTCCCCGCCCGATCGCGACGCCTTGCGTGAAGGTGTGCGCGGTGGACGGCCAGAGCGGCTTCTGCCTGGGCTGCCGGCGAACCCTTCCCGAGATCGCCGGCTGGGCCCGGTTGAGCGACGAGGAGCGGGCCGCGATCATGGCCGCCCTTCCCCATCGCCCGGATCCGATGGCCAACCTGATGGCGGGCCAAGGCTAGAGGGCCTTAGTTCGACGTATTGACGGCCGCGCCGGTCGACGCGCCGTTCAGCCAAGCCGAGCAGACGCCCGACCGCTCGGCCAGCAGCTTGTCCTTCTTGGCGCCCTCGGCCTTGTCGCCTTCCTTCTGGGCGTCGGCGATCTTGTTCTTCGCCGAGACGCGCACCGGAAGCTCGCGGCTGGCGCCTTCCTGCCGCAGGAACGCATCGATGCTGGCGGTGTCGACTTTGCCGAGACCTTCGGAAGTGGCCAGGCCGCGGCAGCGGGCGGCTTGCAGGAACTCGAAATTAGTGGCGGAGGCGCCCGCCTGGGCGGCGCCGGCAAAGGCCGAAACAGCCACAACCGTAGCGACGATGATCTTTTTCATGGCGACGTTCCCTCGATAAGCACTGAACTTGCGAGTGGTAATTTGCCGGAAAAGTTCTGTCCTCTTAAGTTAAATCGAAGTCATCTTCAGTCATTACATAGATGTAAGAATGTCACCAACAAGTATTACAGATTTTTAACTTGCTGATCGTTTATCGATTAATTAACCAAGAGGGGTCGCGCCGGGATCGATTCACCGGTTGAAAACCCATTGCCCGCTAGTCTGCCTGACAACGGCCGTAGAAACGGCCACAAAGCCTGTATGGCGGGGTGACTTCGATGCTCAAGTTCGCGTCCATCGCGATCGTAGGCGCGCTCTCGGCGGTCGGGGCGGCGAAAGCCGTCGTGTCGCTGGACGATCTGCGCCAGCCGGACCTGCGCGGCCCCGCCCCTGTCGCGGCTTCCGTCGACGACGGCGCCGCCCAGATCGTCAAGGCCGCCGACGGCCATTTCTGGGCCGAGGCCAAGGTCGACGGCCGCGCGGTGCGCTTCCTGATCGACACCGGCGCCACCGCCGTGGCCCTCAGCCAGACCGACGCCAAGCGTCTGGGCATCGACACCAAGGCGCTGGACTACAATTACAAGGTCATGACGGCGTCGGGCGAGACCCGCGCCGCCTCGGTCAAGCTGGCCAGCGTGTCGGTGGCCGGCGCCCAGGTCCGCGACGTCGAGGCCCTGGTCGTCGAGAAGGGCCTGGAGACCTCGCTGCTGGGCATGAGCTATCTGGGCCGGCTGTCCAGCTTCCAGGCCACGCCGCGCGCCCTGGTCCTGCGCTCCTAGAGCTTAGCCCGCGACTTCCAGCGCACGCGCCTCGCGGGCGTCGACCGCCTGGCGCACGGCGGCCACGGCGCGATCCACCACGTCCAGACCCGCGCCCGCCTTGACGCCCTCGACCGTCAGGATCCGGCGCCAGGCGCGCGCGCCCGGCAGGCCGTGGAACAGGCCCAGCATGTGGCGGGTCATCGCCGCCAGATGCACGCCCGCCGCCAACTGGCCGGCCATGTAGGGCTTGTAGAGTTCGACCGCCTCGAAACAGTCGATGTCGGCGACGGCCTCGCCGAACACCCGGCGGTCGACCTGCCCCAGCAGGCCCGGCTCGTGATAGGCCGCGCGGCCCAGCATCACCCCGTCCACGTGCTCGAGCTGCTCCAGCGACACGTCCAGGTCCGGGATCCCGCCGTTGATCACGATGGTCAGGTCCGGCCGCTCGCGCTTGAGCCGATGGACCAGCGGATAGTCCAGCGGCGGCACGTCGCGGTTCTCCTTCGGAGACAGCCCCTTCAGCCACGCCTTGCGGGCGTGGACCACGAAGCTGGTGACGCCGGCCTGGGCCGACAGGTCGATCAGCTCGAACAGGGCCTGCTCGGGATCCTGGTCGTCGACCCCGATCCGGCACTTGACCGTGACCGGGACCTTCACGGCGGCGGCCATGGCGGCCATGCAGTCGGCCACCAGCTGCGGCTCGCGCATCAGGCAGGCGCCGAACCGGCCGCTCTGGACGCGGTCGGACGGGCAGCCGACGTTCAGGTTGATCTCGTCATAGCCCCAGTCCTCGCCGACCTTGGCGGCGGCGGCCAGCTCGGCGGGCTCGGAGCCGCCCAGCTGTAGCGCCACCGGATGCTGGCCGGCGTCGAAACCCAGCAGCCGCTCGCGGTCGCCGTTCAGCACCGCGCCGCTGGTCACCATCTCGGAATACAGCAGCGTCCGGCGCGACAGCACCCGATGCAGCGACCGGCAATGGCGATCGCTCCAGTCCATCATCGGGGCGACGGACAATCTGTGCGGCGGAAACGTCTGCATTCGTCAAATCGGCCCGAAGGCCTTGGAACCCGTTCAAACTGGTCTTGAGCGCGCCCTACTACGATATTTGCCCCCGCTCATGGAAGTCGCGCATTCCGTCGCATCGGTCCGGCCGCGCCTGAAACCGACTTGCAGACGACATAGCCGAAGGCCGGCGCGCTGACCGTGTAGGCGCCCGGCGCCAGGGCGCTCGCGGCGCATTGGCCCTGCAGACCCCGCCAGGTCGTCGAGGCGGTCTCGACCTGGACCTGGGCCGTCCGGGGCTCGGCGGCGGTGTTGACGGCCACCAGCACCTCCTCGCCGTCCAGCCGCCGGGAGAAGACGAAGAGGCCGGGTCCCTTGGCCTGGTAGCGGGTGATCTGGTCCCCACGCCGCAGGGCCGGCTCCTGCCGACGCAGCCGGGTCAGCTCGGCGATCTCGCGATACAGGGGATGGGACGGGTTGAAGCTGGACGTCGCCGTCGTCGCCTGCGTCCCGATCAGGCGGTTGGCGTTGTAGCTGGCCACCTGGCTGGCGAACATGTCCTCGCGCGAGTCATGGTCGCCGTCGCCCACGCCGGTGAAGCCCTGCTCGTCGCCGTAATAGAGCGCCGGCACGCCCCGCGCGGTCAGCAGCAGGGCGTTGGCCAGGATCGTCCGTTTCAGCAGTTCAGCCTCGTCGGCCTGGGGATTGGCCGAGCGGACGGTGCGGCCCAGCCGCAGGACGTCGTGATTGCCGATCAGGGTGACCAGCCGCCGCGCGGCGGCCGGGCCGCCTTCGTAGAGCGCGTCCTTGTCGAACACCTCGCCCAGTTCGGCCGTCGGCCCGTTGCGGGCCACCACGTCGACGATCGCCTTGTGGAACGCGAAGTCGTTGACCGCCGGCAGGCCGTCGACGCGCGTGTGGCGGGCCAGGATCGCCGGGTCGTCGTTCATCACCTCGCCGAAGATGTGGAAGTTGGTCACCCCGGCAGCGACCGCCCGCCGCTGCATGGCCGGCACGAAGGCGCGCCAGAACTCGGGATTGACGTGGCGGGCGGTGTCGATCCGGAAGCCGTCGACATGGAAGTCGTCGATCCAGCGGCCGTAGATGTCGATGAAGCCGGCCAGGACCCTGGGGTCCTCGGTCATGACGTCGTCCAGCCCGGCGAAGTCGCCCAGCTGCGAGCTCTCGCCCTCGAACGTGGACTCCCCGCGGTTGTGGTAGAAGCGCGGATCGTTCAGCCAGGCGGGCTGCTTGGCCTCGCGGTCGGCCTCGGGGACGTAGGGCGTATAGGCGTAGTCCGACCGCGTCAGTCGCCGGAAATTGCCCGCCGTCTGGCCGGAAAGGCCGGGGAAGCCGTCGTTGATCGGCTCGCCCTGGACGCCGCCCCGCCGCGAATAGGGATAGTCGCCCTGGCTCCGGTAGACGCAGCCGCGCGGGGCGCATTCGCGGTACTGGATGATGTCGGCGGTGTGGTTGACCACAATGTCCAGATAGACCTTCAGCCCCCGGGCGTGGGCGGCGTCGACGAAGGCCTTGTAGAGCGCGCGGTCGCCCAGGTGCGGATCCACGTCCAGGAAGTTCAGCGGCCAGTAGCCGTGATAGCCGGCGATCTCCCGCCCCGGCTCGTACTGGACGGTCTGGTTGGTGAAGACCGGCGTCAGCCAGATCGCCGTCGCGCCCAGCCCCTGGATGTAGTCGAGCCGGTCGATGACGCCCTTCAGGTCGCCGCCGTGATAGAACATCCGCGAGGTCGGATCGTAGCCGGTCTTGTCGCGGCCACCGGCCAACCCGCCTCGATCGTTGGCCGTGTCGCCGTTCTCGAAGCGGTCGGGCATGACCAGATAGATGATCTCGTCCTCGGGCAGGCGGTCGGCCGGGAAACGGGCCGGAGCCGGCGCCGCGACGGCGCTGGTCACCAGCAGCAGGGCAGAGAGCGCCAGGGGCGCGACGAGGCTGTGGCGGGGCATCGGGAAACTCCTAACGCGTGACGACGGCCAGCCGGGCCTTGAGCCGCAGGAAGGGCGTCTCAAGGAACCGGTAGGACAGATGGGCGGTCAGGCCCAGGAGCAGGATCGCCGCGACGAGACCCCCGCCCCGGCCCGCCAGGGTCTGGGAAAGGCCCGGACGCCAGCCGTCCAGCGCCGGCAGGACCTGGTGGAACACCAGGTGCAGGACGAAGGCATGGAAGACGTAGAGGCCGTACGAGATGCGGCCCGCATAGGTCAGGGCCGACGGCAGGGCTTTCCCGTCGACGCCGAGGGCCGACAGGAAGATCGCGACGGTCCCGCCCAGGACCAGCAGCCAGCCCGCCAGGGCGTGCCAAGGCGTGGGCGACTGCGGGTCCCAGCTCTTGACGCCGCAGACGCGGACCGCGACCAGCCAGGCCGCCGCGCCGGCCGCCAGCAGCGCCAGCCGGACGGGCCAGCGCCAGTTCGGGACGCGCCCCCGCAGCAGGTTGGAGAGCAGGCAGCCGACGGCGAAGAACTGGCCCTGGACGATGCCGTTGGTCCACTGCCCGTTGTCGCCGGCGGTCGGATGGACGGCGTAGAGCCAGATCACGCCGTACGAGGCGGCCAGGACCGCGACCGCCAGGACCGTGATCGCCTTACGTCCGGCCAGGGCCATGAGGATCGGGACCAGCAGGTAGAACTGCTCCTCGACCGAGATGCTCCAGAGCGGATCGACCGGACCGGCGACCCAGCCTTGGAAGGCGATATGCCAGTTGGCGTAGAACAGGGCGAAGGCGGCGAACTGATCGGGCTTGGCCGGACCGACGCCCGGCGTCCAGTGCTCCAGCGCCGTCAGCCCCAGCAGCACGGCGAAGTACAGCGGCCAGATGCGCAGGATGCGACGCCCGTAGAAGGCTCCGACGGCCACGCGGCCCTGAGCCTCCCGCTCGCGCGCCAACAACTCCGTGATCAGGAAGGCGCTCAGCAGGAAGAAGATCGGCACGCCGAACGCGCCCGTGGTCAGGACGTCGGCCAGCCAAGGCCGTCCCGCGGCGAGCGGCAGGTAGTCCGGCAGGTGGAAGGCCAGCACCAGCGCGAAGGCGAAGAACCTCAGGCCGTCCAGTTCCGGACGATCATATCGCCGCATTCGCCACCCCCACAGCAAACGGATGCAAACGTTTTACCGCGATATGCATCCCTGACGCCCTTTGGCGCTATTTTTGTGGAGCCTGTTTGCATGTGTCGACAGAACGGCGCAATGCAAATTGATGCAAATGAATGGGAACATGCCCGACACCAAAGGTCGGGAGCAGCGAACGACGCCCGGCCGGGCGTGGTGAATCTCACACCCGCGCCGTGAGCCCTCGCACCGCGACGCTTCCGAGCCGGGCGCAAGGTCGCGGTCGGAGGGGGCTCCGCCTCGAAGACGGCTCTTCGGCGAAGCATCACCTCCAGAGTGCGTCGTTCCCACAAAATCCCTAAGGTTGCGAAAAGCTCCGCGGGGAACGTTGCGCGAAAGGGGGACTGAACATGGGGCAACCCGAAATCCAAGGCGGCCGGCTCAATTGGGCCGTATCCAAGACCGTCGGCGGCATGTCCGAGATCGCCGTGCTGTCGCCGATCAAGAAGGGCTGCGTGCCGAACGAGCGCCGGACCTACGAGGAGCGGCTGCGCTCGGTGATCGACGGCCTGGCCGAGCGGCATCGCCAAGGCTTCCCGATCGACCTCAACCGCATCCCCGCCATCCATTTCGGCCGGCTGATGATCCTGCGGCCCGAACAGTATCTGGTCGGCTCCTCGGTCCGGGACGTCCGCTATTTCGAAAAGCCCGCCCCGCCCTCGCCCCCCTCGGGCCCAGGCGCGATCCAGCCGTCGGCACCGGAGGACTACCCTGACACGGCGTCCCCAGGGGACGTCCCCATGCCGTTCGACGAATTCCTGACCCTGGCGCGTCCCTCCAGTTCGGCGAGCGCGTCGCCGGCCTCGGGATTCAACAGCTTCCTCCTGACCCTGGTCGAATTCGACGGCGACCTCCGGGTCTACATGCGCGACATCGCCGAATACCTGGCCGGCTCCTTCGATCTCATCTTCGAGAACTGCGAGGATTTTCCAGGGACCTGGGACTTCGAGAAGTTCTGGCTGTGGGTCCGCCGCTATCAGGTCAACACCAGCCTGTTCTACGCGCCCTACCCGGACCTCAGCGTCACGCGGATCAAGCATCTGGAGGCGTTCAAGCAGAGCTTCGACGCCTTCGTGGCCAAGGTGCGTCCGGCCCAGGGCGGACGCGTCGCCAATCTCGACGACCTGTTCGACGAGTTCCTGCGCGGCCATCAGCAGATCGCCCACGATTTCCCTACGCCCAGCGGACTGTTCCGCCAGAGCTGATCCAACCGAGGGGGGCCGGCCATGAGCGCCGACGGAGCCATTCAGATCGACCGCCACACCAGCAAGGACGTCCAGGCCAACCTCCTGCGTCCGGCCAAACGCCCCGGCAAGAAGCCGCGCGACTGGCTGCTGTTCTTCTTCTTCCGCATCCTGGACGACGAGCAGATCGCGGCGACCAAGGCGCGCATCTCGACCTGTCCGGAGGAGCCCGCCCATCAGGAAGCCCTGTGGCTGGACTTCGCCCATCCCGCCCTGCTGCACGCCCATCGGCGCAGCGAAGAACCGGGGCCGGTCAACGTCTTCCGCGACTGGCTGAAGTTGATCGCCTGCGCCGACGCCGAGCCCCTGCTGAAGCGGCTTCGCGACCTCGCCGACGCCGCGCCGATCAAGGCGACGGCGACAGGCGAGGCGCCGGCCAACGACCCGCTGCTCGCCTGGGTCGGCAAGAGCTTCAAGGACGGCAAGCTGACGCCCCGGGAGGTCCTGGACGGCGTGACGCTGATCACCCAGATGGCCGGCGGCCCGGTCGCCGACAGGATGGCCCTGCTGGCCGCCTGCMGGCAGGCCGAGGACCAGATCGGACTCCTGCCCACCCTGACCCTGTTCGAGGTCCTGCGGCAGGCCGGCCTCTCGCTCGCCCCTGACAAGGATGACGCCCAGGCCGCCCTGCGGGGCGAGACCGMCGCCGACGGCGACGCCCCGGCCGACCGTCCCTTGCCGGTGAACCTGGCTTTCACCTTCCCGGGCCTGCGGAAGCTGCAGCTGGATCCCCTGACGCTGGCGTCCTTCCCCGACGCCTTCAAGGAAGGCATGGCGGCCCGCGCCGCCCGCCTGCACGACACCGGGCCCAGCGATCCGGGCGCGTGGGAGGGGGAACTGGGACTGCCCAGCATCCACGGCTACTTCTCGGGCGGCGGCGGCTTCACCCAGCGCGAACTGGACGAAACCTTCTGGAAGGGGGTCCGCGACGACGTCGCCGCGTTCAACGACCCCGCCGACGAGCGTGGCGAGAAGCTCCGCTACTGGATGTCGCTTCTCTTCCGCGGCCTGGGCATGGAGATCGTCCATGTCGAACTGGGCCAGGATCCCTACACGGTCGTGGAGAACGCCCCGCTCACCCAGGAGCCCCGCGTGGAGCACTTCGGCTTCCGCGACGGCCTGAGCCAGCCCTTCGTCGACCTCGGCCTGGCGCCGCCGCCGTCCGGCGGAGGACGACCGCTTGCGAACCGGAGCTGGAAGCCCGTGGAGCCGGGCGAGATCTTCCTCGACCAGTCCGACGAGCGGGGCACGCTTCACAAGCTGCCGATCAGCGCCGACCTGCGCGCCGGCTCGACGTTCCTGGTCTTCCGCAAGCTGGAGCAGGACGTGGCGGGCTTCCGCGCCTTCCTGGCCGCGCAGCGGCCGAACAACACCGGCGCCCAGATCAAGTTGGCGGCCCAGATGATGGGGCGCTGGCCCGACGGCACGCCGCTGGTCCTGTCTCCCGACGCGCCCAACGCCGGCGGATTGACGGAAGCCCAGCTCAACGACTTCCGCTACGCCGTCGGCGATCCCAACGTCGATCGGGACATCGACCCCGAGGGACGCAAGTGCCCCCTCGGCGCCCATATCCGGCGCACCAATCCGCGCGACATCGGCGGACGGGACGCGGCCAGCCGCCACCGCATCCTCCGGCGGTCGATCAGCTATGGAGGCCCCCTCCTCCCGCCGGATGCGGCGCGGAACGACGAACGGCGCGGCCTGTTGTTCGTCGCCGCCAACGCTCGGATCGACGTGCAGTTCGAGGTCATCCAGTCCGAATGGATGAACGGCGGCGAGTTCCTGGGCCAGGCCGGCCTCGGCCGCTGCCCGGTCCTGGGCGCCCACGACGGCCGGCAGGGCGACAGCTTCCTGGAGGCCGGGGCCGTCGCCCCGGTGGCCCGTCTGCCCCGCTTCGTCGTCACCCGAGGCGGAGACTACTTCTTCGCGCCGGGCGTGCCGGTGGTGAAGGCGCTGGCGGGGGGCGAGACCTTCGCGCCGAAGCCGGGGGAACTGCCCTACGAGGGGTACGCCCTGGGCGATTGCGACACGCCTGGCCTGTTCACGCCCAGGCGGCTGAGGGGCGTCGGGGTCGAGGACGACCAGGTCCCCCGCCTCCGCATCGCCACGCCCGACCCGGACAGTCCCAGCACGATGGTCTTCGTCGCCAGGCACGGCGATGTCGTGAAGATCCTGCGGGGCGACGGACAGGACTTTTCGGTCAAGCACTACCGCGAAGCCGCCCAGGTGATCGCGGGCGAGGACATGCTGGTCGCCACGGACACGGCTGACCCCACGCCGAGCAGTCGCGAGCAGCTGTCACTCCTCCTGCGGCAGGCTTGGGGCCGACTGGGGAACAGCTTCGCCGGCCAACAGATGACCCTGCCCGCCCTCCTGCGCGAAAGCACCCGGGCGGCGCTGGCCACCGCCGTAGACCGGATCGCCGACGCCCGGCGGCTCGATCTGGTCAGGGACCTGGCGGCGCCGGCCACCTACGCCGTCATGGCCAAGGTCTTCGGCGTGCCCGGCCCGAGCCGGCCGAGCGACCTGGTGGACACCTTGCCGTTCGGGCGGTTCAACCTGGCCCAGGTGCCGGAGGACTGGCTCGGCCCGGACGGCAGGCCGGACCATCCGCCCGCCGCCACCTTGCAGGTTTGGTCGGTCCTGATCCTGGCCGACCTGATCGGCAATCTTCAGGTCCAGGCGACCCTGCGGGCCTTCTCGCACCAGGCCGGCCAGGAAATGCGGAAGCATATCGATGGCTTGCTGGCGGAAGCGGCCGCGCGGGCCCGGGCGGCGCTGCGAGACAACGGACGCCTCGACGAACCGACCACCCTGCTGGAGGCCTTCGTCCACGTCGCGGTCAGCGACCCAGCCGCCTATCCGCCGGGCGGCGCGGCGGAACAGCTCTACTACCGGCAGGCCGCCACGATCCTGCTGGAGCTGGTCGGCACCAGCATGGCGACAATCCCGCTCACCTTCGCCTCGGTGATGGGCGCCCTCTTCGATTTCCGCATCGACCTGGCCAGCCTGCTGCCCCGCCTCGAAGGAGACCCGCCGACCGGTCCGCTGCCGCCGGGCGAGCCCAACGGCCTGCAGCGGTTGATCTACGAAGCCGAGCGGCTCAATCCCAACGCCCCGGTCCGCATGCGCTACTGCGTGGCCGACGCGACCCTGAGCGGCGGCGCCAAGATCAAGGCCGGCGAATGGGTCAGCTGCGTGATCCAGGCCGCCAATCTCGACGGCAAGGTGTTCGAGGACCCTCGACGCTTCTCGCTCAGCCCCTATCTGGATCCGACCGGTCCCGTCCGGGACTGGAAGAACTACCTGCTGTTCGGCGACGACGGCAGCAGCCGCAAGTGCTGGGGTCGCGACAAGGTGGCGATGATCGTGCTCGAGGAATGCCTGCGGGCCGCCGGCCGGTTGAAGCGGCTGCGCAAGCCGGCCGGTCTCGGGGGCAGGCCCGAGAAGAAGGGCAATGTGACCACCGGCCTTCCGGCGCGGTTCACGCGGGTGACGCCCGCGACGCCGACGGTCTGACCGCGCGCGCCGGGCCCGGAGCCCAGGCGACCAGCCCGGCGCGCGCGCAGATCTCGCGCTGCTCTTCGAGGTCGGCCTCGATGGCGGCCGAGCCCGGTCGCAGTTCGGCCAGCAGGCGGGACCTCAGCCCCAGGCCGTCGACCACCAGGCAGGGGCTGTCGACCGCGCGGGCGATCGCCAGGGCCTGCTCCAGGGCGACCAAGCCGCGCTCGACCTCGCCCGTCCGCACCAGGGCTTCGGCGTAGCCGACATGGAGATAGTAGACCTCCAACTGCCCGGTCCGTTCGTGCAGCCTCTGGGCCAGGCAGGCCTGGACCCGCTGGACCGCCTGGTCGGGTCGCCCCACGCGGGTCAGGGCCGTGGCGACCGCGCCGGTCAGGTTGGCCTTGATCGCGTCGTAGCCGTTGCGCTCGGCCAGATCGAGCGCCTGGTTCAGGCACGCCACCGCCTCGGCGTAGCGATCGAGGTTCACCAGGTTCCGCCCCAGCGAGCTGCGGGCCAGCACCTCCGAATAGGCGTCCTGGGCGGCGACCGCGATCTCCAGGGCGCGCTGGGCGTGATCCACGCCTTCCGCATAGCGCCCGACGGCGTTCATGAACCAGCTGAGGAAGGCGTGGACGGTGGCGCGCGGCAGGGCCGGCGCGCCCAGGCGCGCGGTCTCCAGGTCGCCGACCAGCATCTGGTCCAGCCGCTTCAGCCGCGTGATCGCCTCGTCCACGCGCCCCATGTCGTGGAGGATGTTGGTGGCCATCACCTCGTGGGCGAAGATCAGAGCCGGAGCCTCCATGCTCCGCGCCATCTCCAGCCCCCGCGTGGTGGCGTCGAGCCCCTCCTGGTAGCGCCCCTCGAACCAGCAGAGCATCCCTAGCTGGGACAGCGCGACGCAGACCTGGTCCGGTCGGCCGCGAGCGTGGGCCACCTGGACGGCGCGCGGCAGATGGGTGCTCATCTTCCCGAATTCGCCCAGCTGCAGCATCGAGGCGCAGACCATCAGCACGAAGTCGACAAAGCGGTTCTCCGCATCGGCGCCGATGCGTGTGGTCACCCGAACCGCGCGATCGAAGATCAGGTTCAGCGAGCCGCCGGCGACGCTGCGCCGCGCCTCCAGGCCCGCCTCCCACAGATAGTCCAGGGCGGCGCGATCGTCTCCGGCGCCCTCGGCGTGCAGCGCCAGGCCTTCGTAGCGGCCGGCCAGTGCGGGACCGACGCGGGCCAGGATCGTGTCCAGCGCCGCCTGGTGCAGGTCGCGGCGTCGGGAGCGGCTGATCGTGTTGGCGCAGGATTCGGCGATGATCTGGTGCCGGAAACGCGTGGTCTGACCGGCCGCCGGATGCAGGAAGGCAAAGCGCTCCAGCTCGGCCAGGTCGTCGAGCAAGGCGTCGCGATCCTCGCCCAGGATCTCGCGGGCGAAATCGATCTCGATCTCCTCGCCAAGCAGGCTGAGCGCCTCGGCCAGCCCCCTGGCCCGGGGCGAGACCCGCTGCAACCGCGCATGGATGGCCGACTCCACGCCCTGGGGGAGACGATGAAAGGCGTCGGCGCCCTCCGCGTCCACCGAGCGGACCAGCTCCTCGAGCACGAAAGGCACGCCCTCCGCCCGATCCAGCACCTGCTCCAGCAAGGTCTCGGACACGGTCGGGGTCGGCCAGAGGCAGCGGCCCAGGGCCTTCATCTCGGTCCGCCCCAGGGGCTCCAGGCGCAGCACGAGCGCGGCGATCTCGCCCGCGTCGCTCCAGGCTTCCGGACGTCCCGTCACCAGCAGCCTGAGGCCGGGCGGCGGAGCCTCGGTCGCCAGCAGCTTCAGGACCTGCCGGCTTTCGGCGTCGACCAGATGCAGGTCCTCGACCAGCAGGAGGATGGGCTCGTCGCCCGCCCGGGCGGCGAACGCCTTGGCGAAGGTCCGGGCGACCTGCAGCGGGGTCCAACGGGCCGGCGCACGCGCGTCCTCGCGACGCGCCGGCGCGGCGACGGCTTCGAGGACGGCCGCCTCCTCGTCGTCCAGCCCGCCACGCGTCGGACCGTCTTGCTCCGCGCCCAGGCGCTCGATCAACTCGCGGGCGGCGGCGAAGGGCGTCGTGCTCCTCTGGCTGTCGCCCTGGAAGGTGAGGATCCGGCTTCCGGCCGCGAGCCGCTCGTTGGCCGCGGCGGCCGCCAGGCGGGTCTTGCCGATCCCCGCCTCGCCGATCAGCGCCGCCGACGCGCGGGCGCCGCCGGTCGAGAACAGGTCGCTCAGGGCCGCCAGCTCGCCGTCCCGGCCGACCATGGGCCAGCGGTAGCGCAACGGCGCCGAGCCCGGATCGCGCCGCTCGGGCCGGGCCGCCAGCCGATAGGCGTCCACGCCCAGCTCTCTCCGCGTATCCTTATCCGTCTCGCGGACCACCTCCAGAGAACAGCGGCACAGGTCCAACGTTTCGCCGCTGATCAGGATTTCGCCGCTCCCTGCCAGCTTCTCGAGCTTGGGCGCCAGATGCACGACAGCGCCCGCCGGCTCGAAACGCGCCCGACCATGCCGGTCGATTTCCTTCAAGCTGACCAGACCCGAATGGACGCCCACGCGAAAGAACACCGGCTGTCCGTCCGGACCGGGCGCGGGCGCCACGACGCCATGCACGATATTCCACGCCGCCTGGCAGGCGCGGTCGGCGTGATCCTCGAGAGCGGCCGGCCATCCGAACATGGCGACGCCGCCGTCGCCGTCGTAGTGGGACAGCGCGCCGCCGGCGTTCTCGACAGCCGCGCTCACATGCTCGAACCAGAGCTCGAGGAAGGCGCGCGCCTCGTCGGGGTCACAGGCTGCGATATGCCGGGTGGACCCGACCATGTCCGCCGCCAGGACCGTGATGATCCTGCGCTCGGACGACGCGCTCGCCTTCTCCATACGCCCCTAGCCCCCCAGGTTCGCTATTGGCGGAACGCTATCACAGCCAAAAGTAGTATCGCCATAGGCTTTCACGCGACGGACAACCTCCCGACGAGGCTCGAGGCGGCGCCTTCGGCCAGGACAGGAACACAGCTTTCGCGCGCGAAGCACGCGCTTCGATTGCAAGGCCATGTCCGGAAAGGGTATTCTCCCCCGACTTCTGGAGGGCGGGCGGTGGATATCGAGCAGAAGAGGACCGTGGATCAGGGCCTGCTGCCCCTGATCGAGCCCACGCTGCGGGGCCAGGTCKAGGCGCGCATGCGGACCATTCGGGCGCCGAGGGGGCGGACGATCGTCAGCGTCGGCGCGCACGCCACCGACGTGCTGTTCGTCGTCGAGGGCGAGGTCCAGGTCCTGCTCTACTCCAACAACGGACGCGAGGTCTCGGTGCGCGACCTGGGCCCCGGGTCGATCCTTGGGGAACTGGCGGCCCTGGACAGCAAGCCGCGATCCGCCAGCGTCGTGGCCGCCTCGGACGTCCGCCTGCGGATGATGACCCGCGAGGACTTCCTGGCCTGCGTCGAATCCTCGCCCGTGGCCGCCCTCTGGCTTGCCCGCCGGCTGGCCCACGAGGTGCGCCGCCTGACCGAGCGGGTTTTCGAGCTCAGCGCCCTGAACGTCCAGGCCCGGCTGCATTGCGAGCTGCTGCGCATGGCCCGGGGCGACGGTGCGGTCGCCGCGCGGATCCCGCGCGCGCCCACCCACGCCGAACTGGCCAACCGCATCGGCACCCATCGCGAGGCGGTCACCCGCGAGATGCGCAGMCTGGCCCAGATGAACATCATCCGGAACCACCGTCGGTCGCTGGAATTCCTCGACATCCCGGAACTGGAACGCGCGGTCTTCAGGGCCGTCGGACAGAGCATCGAGGCCCATCCCGCCTAGGCGGGCGCCGGGTTCGAGACAAAAAAAGAGGCCGCGGAAACCGCGGCCTCTTTCTTCGGATGCAGGTCCGAAACGCTTAGCGCTTCGAGAACTGGAAGGAGCGGCGGGCCTTGGCCTTGCCGTACTTCTTACGCTCGACGACGCGGCTGTCGCGGGTCAGGAAGCCGTGCGGCTTCAGGACCGGGCGCAGGCCGGGCTCGTAATAGGTGAGGGCCTTGGACAGGCCGTGGCGGATGGCGCCGGCTTGGCCCGAGAGGCCCGAGCCTTCCACGGTGACGACGACATCGAATTGACCCAGGCGCTCGGTCACTTCCAGCGGCTGAGCGATCATCATGCGCAGCACGGGGCGAGCGAAATAGACTTCCTGGTCACGACCGTTGATCGTGATCTGTCCCTTGCCCGGCTTGATCCAGACGCGAGCGATCGCGTTCTTGCGCTTGCCGGTCGCGTAGGCGCGGCCCTGGGCGTCGATMTTGGGTTCGGCCGGAGCGGCAGCTTCCGGGTTGCTGGACAGGCTGGCCAGCGCGTCAAAGCCTTGAGCTTCAGACATGACTTAGGCGCTCCGGGTGTTCTTGGCGTTGCGGCCGGCGAAGTMGATGACTTCCGGGCTTTGCGCTTGGTGCGGGTGCTCACCGTTGTTGTAGATGAGCAGGTGGGTCAGTTGCTTGCGCGCCAGGGGGCTTTCCTTGGGCAGCATGCGCTCGACGGCCTTTTCCAGGACGCGTTCCGGGAAGCGGCCTTCCAGCAGCTTGCGCGGGGTGGTCGACTTGACGCCGCCCGGGTGACCGGTGTGGCGGTAGTAGACCTTGTCGTCCAGCTTCTTGCCGGTGAACTTCACCTTGTCGGCGTTGATCACGACKACGAAGTCGCCGCAGTCGACGTGCGGGGTGTAGTCGGGACGGTGCTTGCCGCGAAGACGCATGGCGATGAACGTCGCCAGACGACCGACAACGGCGTCCTGGGCGTCGACCACGATCCACTTCTTCTCGACCTCGGCGGGCTTCAGGGAAGCCGTGGTCTTTTGCATGGGATTGATCCGTATTCCTTGTGCGTCAGGGGCCAAGGAAGCGGCTCCGTCTGCGTGAGGGGCGGCAGGTACAGGAGCGTTCGCGGCCTGTCAACAATGCGTGCGCAAGAAACTCCGCAAACCCTTACGGAACAAGGGATTTCGTGATACGGTATTATGATACCGTATTATCACCCATCATCCTCGGACTTGTTCCGAGGACCCCTGTTTCAACCGCCGCTGAAACGCAGAACGGGGCGCCGCGAACGCAGCGCCCCGAAATGGCCGTCGATGATGAAGCGGACAGAGGGGGCCTCAGGACAAGCCCGAGGATGACGGTGCTTATTGGGCGTCGAAGCCGTAGGCGTGGCGCATCACCTGGTAGAGGAAGCTCTCCTCGACCACGCCGTGGACCAGATAGGCCCCCGGACCGTCGGCGAACACGCCCACGTCCTCGCCCKAGTGGGCGCTGCTGGGCAGGTTGGCCGTGGCGTTCTGGTGGTAGTCGACGTCGTCGGTGTCTTCCTTGGTCGGATCGCCGCGCAGGTTCGAGCCTTCCGGACCGCCGGGACCGGTGGCGAAGCTGAGCACGGTGTAGGCCTTGCCGTCGCCGGCCAGGATCGGCTCGCCCTCGTTGCCCGCCAGACCCAGGATCGGGGCGTTGCGGTTGGCGTAGCCCGAGATCACCAGGCCGTGGCTGTGGTCGGCGGTGACGATGACCAGGGTCTCGTCCAGGTTCACCTTCTCCAGCACTGCCTGGACCGCCTTGGAGAACTCAACCGTCTCGGTCAGGGTCCGCTTGGCGTTGTTCAGGTGGCTGCCCATGTCGATCTTGCCGCCCTCGACCAGCAGGAAGTAGCCCTTGGGGTTCTTCGACAGCAGGTCGACGGCCTTGGTCGCCATGGCCGCCAGGGTCGGCACGCCCTCGCCCAGGATCGGCCGCTCCACCTCGTAGGGCAGGTGTTCGTTGGCGAACAGGCCCAGCACCGGGCCGGTCTTGGCCGGGTCCAGGGCCGCCAGCTCGGCGTCGGTGGTCACATAGGCCGCGCCCGGCGTCTTCAGCCATTCGGCGGTCAGGTCGCGGCCGTCGGCGCGCTTGCCGTCCTTGGCCTCGGGCAGGAAGCGCGAGCGCCCTCCCCCGAACGCCACGTCCAGGCGCAGGCCGGCCGGGGCCTCGACCAGCTGGCGGGCGATGTCCACGCAGCCGCCCGACAGGGCGTCGGTCGGCATGTCGCTGTCGCCTTCCCAGTCGCGATAGGCGGTGTGGGCGTAGGTCCCGGCCGGGGTGGCGTGGGTGATGCGGGTGGTGGTCACCGCGCCGGCCGACAGGCCGTGGGCCTTGGCCAGTTCGGCGATGGTCTCGACGCGGGTTCCCGCCTCGCTGGCGCAGCTCTCGGGCTTGGCCGCGCCCGTCAGGCCGATGATCTTGTTGCGGGTCTTCACCCCGGTGGTGATGGCGGTGATGCCCGCGGCGCTGTCGGTGACCTGGGTGTCATGGCTGTAGGTCTTGGAGAGCGCCGTCCAAGGGAGCTTCTCGAACGACAGGGAATTGCTCTCGCCGTCCACGCCGCGCTGCTGGCCTTCGTAGATGCGGCCGGCGGTCACCGTCGAGATGCCCATGCCGTCGCCCAGGAACAGGATGACGTTCTTGGCCTTGCCGGTGCGCGGATTGACCGTGAGGGCCTTGGCAAGGGCCGCCTGGCCGGCCCGGTAGTAGGCGTCGGCGGGCGCGGCGTTGGTCACGGGCGCGGCGGCGGCCGGCTTGGCCGGCTTGGCGGCCTTCGGCGCGGCTTGAGCCTGGGCCGAAAAGGCGACGAGGGCGGCGGCGAGGAACAGGAAGGCGCGGGTCACGAGAAGCTCCAGCAGGGACGTCAGACGTCCTGTGCTGGCGTTTCGTGACAGTTCGTTGTGCGCCCCTGTGGAAAGGCTCGACTAGGGCCTTCTGACACGCCAGGCGAAGGTCGTGGCCGTGGCCAGCAGGATCGCCGCCCCGGCCTGGTGCAGCACGCCCAGCGCCAGGGGCACGGCCGCCATCAGGGTCCAGATCCCTAGCCCCGCTTGCAGGCAGACCACCCCGACCAGCACGAAGGCGGTCGTCTTGGCCTCCTGCGGCAGGCGGCGCGAGCGGCTCGCGGCCACGCCGATGACGATGGCGGCGACGAACAGGGCGTAGGCCATGAGCCGATGATGCAGTTGCACCGCCCCCTGGCTGTGGGCGATCGTGCCCCACAGGCCGTGGCCGGCGTATTCGGCCGGGACCAGGGCGCCGTTCATCAGCGGCCAGTCGTTATAGACCAGGCCCGCGTCATTGCCGGCCACCAGGGCGCCCAGCAGGCTCTGGAAGAACACCGCGCCCAGGAAGGCCAGGGCCCAGCCGCGCCAGTCGGTGCGCTCCTCGATGCGCGGCGAGCCCGACCAGGCGTCCAGGGCCGTCCACACCAGGGCGATGAACAGCACCAAGGCCAGGCCCAGGTGCATGGCCAGGCGCTCGGGGGCCACCGAGACGCGCTCCGACAGGCCGCTGGACACCATCCACCAGCCGACCAGGCCCTGCAGCCCGCCCAGGCCGAACAGCACCGCGCAGCGCCAGATCAGGCGGCGCGGGATCATCCGGCGGACCAGGAAGACCACGAACGGGATGGCGAACACGGCCCCGACCAGACGACCCAGCAGCCGGTGCGCCCACTCCCACCAGAAGATGCCCTTGTAGGCCTCCAGCGTCATGCCGGCGTTGACCAGCCTGTACTGCGGGATCTTCTTGTAGAGCTCGAAATTGGCCCGCCAGGCCTCGTCCGACATCGGCGGCAGCGCGCCCATGATCGGCTTCCACTGGGTGATCGACAGGCCGGAGTCGGTCAGGCGGGTCGCGCCCCCGACCACCACCATGCAGAAGACCAGGAAGGCCACGGCGAACAGCCAGATGGCGACGGGCCTGGAACGATCGGAACGCAAGAAGGACGTCATGACAGCCGGTAAAAACGTCAGTTGGGGGCCGAAATACGGCGAAGCCTTGCCGTACGCCCGACAGCGCCCCGCGTCCATGGCCTCATGACGCGTAAGGCGCGGCGTGCGATGATGAGGCCGGCGCTGCGGGGGCGTCCGGTCGGGACGGAGACAAGACATGAGCGGGGTCGGCGTGTTCGTGGCCGTGGTGATCGGCATCCTGGCCGGCTATGTCGCCGACCTGGTGCTGGCCCGCCGTCATGCGCTTTTCACCAAGCTCTTGATCGGCGTCGTCGGTTCGTTCATCGGGACGTTCATCGCCCAGCGGCTKGAGTTCCGGTTCGACGGCTTCCTCGGCAGCCTGCTGGTCTCCAGCGTGGGCGCGATCTTCTTCCTGGCCGTCCTCGGCATCGTATCGAGCATCTTCCGGAGACCCGCTTGAGCGCTCCCCTCATCCCCGCCCGCCTTCGCAAGCTCATCGGCGGGATCGGCATCATGGTGTTCCTGGCCGCCTGGATCTGGGCCTTCACCAGCCTCTACGACTACCTGCCGAACAATCGCGCCGTGCACCTGATCTATTTCGTCGTCGCCGGCATGGGCTGGGGCCTGCCGCTGATGCCGCTGATGTCGTGGATGGGCAAGGCGGACAAGCCGATCGGGCGCTGAGCCGCCCCTCTTCCCCCTCTGGGGAAGACGATCGCGAAGCGATCCGTAAGGGGCAAGTGTCAGCCGCCGAAACGAAAAAGGCCGCCCCGGAGGGCGGCCTTTCCATTCTTCCGGTCCCGATCCCCGCGAGGAGGAATGGTCGGAGCGACAGGATTCGAACCTGCGACCCCTTGACCCCCAGTCAAGTGCGCTACCAGGCTGCGCCACGCTCCGATCCGGAAGGAGCGCCCTTATAGGTGCGGCTTTCTCCGGGAGCAATGGGATTTGTCGCTGATTTTCGGGTGATCCCCAGCGGGGTTCGGAGCGCGCTTCAGGCGCCCCGCAAAAGCCCGTCCAGCCGGGCCTTCACGGCCTGCAGGTCGTCCAGCGCCAGGACCAGCCGCCCCCTCGCCTCGTCGGCCAACTCGACGTGCGACGGCGAATCGACGATGGCGGCGGCGACCAGGCCGTCCAGCGAGGCCGAGCCGTTGTCGCCCAGGCCGGCGGCGATCACATGGGTCAGGCCCTGCTCGCGGTGCAGCTTCTGCACGCCCTTGATGGTGTAGCCCTCGGCGTGCAGCAGGGCGCGCACGCCGCTCAGCACGGCGATGTCCTGCGGGCGGTAGAACCGCCGCCCGCCGGCCCGCTTCATCGGGCGAATGAACGAGAACTTGGTTTCCCAGAAACGCAGGACGTGCTGCGGCACGCCCAGCTCCTCGGCGGCTTCGGAAATCGTGCGGAAGGCGTTGGGCCCCTTCGCCACCGCATCGATTCCTTCTTAGCCGCCCAAGGCGCGGTCGATTCGCGCCTTCATGACTTGCGAGGCCCGGAAACCGATCACCCGGCGGGGCTCGATCTCGGCGGGCTCTCCCGTCTTGGGATTGCGGCCCATGCGGGCCCGCTTGTCGCGCACCTGGAAGACGCCGAAACCGGAAAGCTTGACCGTCTCGCCCTGCTCCAGCGCCTCGGCGACCAGATCCAGGGTGCGTTCGACCAGCCCCGCGCAATCCTGGCGGGTCAGACCGACTTCCTCGTGGACCGCCTCGCAGAGATCGGCCCGGGTCAATGTCGCGCCTTTCATGACGCCCCCTTACGCTTGATTGACAAACCCCAAGCGCCCGCTTCCGACGGGGTGAGCCCCGTGTTTCTGCAACGCGCTCTCATCAACTCAAGCCTGCATGCCGCGATTATCGCATGGAGTCAAAGGCTGAGCGCCAAGACTTGAGACGATAGCGCAAGCTAGCGGGCGAAAACAGCCAAGCTTGGCCTTAAAGTCGAAGAACGCAGGCGCCCCACGTTAGTCCGCCGCCCATCGCCTCGAGCAGCAGCAGCTGGCCCGGCTTGATGCGGCCGTCGGCGATTCCCTGGGCGAAGGCCAGCGGGATCGAGGCGGCCGAGGTGTTGGCGTGCAGGGCGACCGTCGAGATCACCTTTTCCTCGTCGATGCCGCAGCGATGGGCCACGCCGGCCAGGATGCGCTGGTTGGCCTGGTGCGGGATGAACCAGTCCACCTCGGGCACGGTCACGCCGGCCACCTGGGCGGCGGCGAAGATCGCCTCGGAGATGTTGACCACCGCGTGCTTGAAGACCTGGTTGCCCAGCATGCGCAGCTTGCCGACCGTGCCCGTGGTCGACGGACCGCCGTCCACGTAGAGCAGCTCCTGCTTGGTGCCGTCGGCGCGCAGGGCGAAACCCAGGACGCCCTGGTCGGCCGTGGTCCCCTGCCCTTCGCGCGGTTCGAGCACCACGGCGCCAGCGCCGTCACCGAACAGCACGCAGGTGCCGCGGTCGGTCCAGTCCATCAACCGGGTCATGGCCTCGGCCCCGATCACCAGGGCGCACTTGGCGTGGCCCCGGGCCACGAAGCCGTCGGCGACGCTGAGCGCATAGACGAAGCCCGAGCACACGGCCTGGACGTCGAAGGCGATGCCGACCGGCGCGCCCAGCTTGCGCTGGACGATGGTGGCGGTGGCCGGGAAGGTCATGTCCGCCGTGGTGGTGGCCACGATGATCAGGTCGACGTCGGCGGCGGTCTTGCCGGCCTTCTCCAGCGCCTGCTGGGCGGCGCGGAAGGCCAGGTCCGAGACCGGCTGGTCGTCGGCCACCATGTGGCGCTGGCGGATGCCCGTGCGCTCGACGATCCAGGCGTCGCTGGTGTCGACGGTTTCGGCCAACTGGTCGTTGGTGACGATATTGTCCGGCAGATAGGCCCCGACGCCGGTGACGGCGCTACGAATTACGCTCACTCGGAAGCTCCCTGGCCTTCGGCGCCCGACACGCCTCCAGCCGTCTCGTCTTGTGCCCCGGCATTGAGGCCGGTTTCGGTCAGGCGTTTCAGGTTGCGGTCGATCTCGGCCGAGAAGTCGCTGCGGGCCAGGTCGACCGCCACGCGGATGGCCGAGGCGTAGCCCAGGGCGTCGGCCCCGCCGTGGCTCTTGACCACGATGCCGTTCAGGCCCAGCAGCGGGCCGCCGTTGACGCGCCCCGGATCCAGGCGCCGGCGCATCTTCTTCAGCGCGCCCGAGGCGATCACCGCTCCCAGCATGGCCAGGGGTCCCGAGGTCAGGGTGGTCTTGATCTCGGCGGCGAAGAACCGGGCCAGGCCCTCGGCGGTCTTCAGGGCCACATTGCCGGTGAAGCCGTCGGTGACGACCACGTCGACCGTGCCCTTGGCGATGTCGGTGCCCTCGACGAAGCCGCGATAGTCGAAGTCCAGCTTGGTCTCCTTGAGGATGGCGTGCGCCTCGCGCACCTCCTCATGGCCCTTCTGGTCCTCGGAGCCGACGTTCAGCAGACCCACGGTCGGGCGCTGCGAGCCGTGCACCGCGTGGTGGAAGGCCGCGCCCATGATGGCGAACTCGAGCAGTTGCTTGGCGTCGCTCTCAACGTTGGCGCCGACGTCCAGCACGGCCGAGACGCCCTGCATCGTCGGCCAGCTGGCCACGATCGCCGGGCGCTCCAGATTGGCGCCCATGCGCAGGATCAGCTTTGAGATGGCCATCAGGGCGCCGGTGTTGCCGGCCGAGACGCAGGCGGCGGCCTCGCCGGCCCGGATCGCCTCGACGGCGTTCCACAGGCTGGTGCCCTTGCCCCGGCGCATGGCCTGGGCGGGCTTCTCCTCCATGGAGATGGCCTTGTCGGTGTGGCGCACCTCGCTGACGGCGCGCGCCCCCGGATTCTTGGCCAGCTGGGCGTTCAGCTGGGCCTCGTCCCCGTGCAGCAGGAAGCGGACGTCGGGCAGGCTCTTGGCGGCGAGCGCCACGGCCGGGACGATCACCGACGGACCGTGATCCCCGCCCATGGCGTCGATCGAAATGACTACGGAATCAGGCACGAGGCGCTATCGGCTCCAGAAGCGGCGCACCGCCCGTTCAAAGGTGAGGGCCAGGCGGCCGGACGATACAGCCGCGTTCATATCACGCAAGCGGAAGGAATGGGCCATTTCAGCCCTCTTCCCCGCCGGCTTCGGGGTCGCTCTTCAGCTTTTTCAGGGCCGCGAAGGGCGAAAGGTCCACGGGCTCGGGCGGCTGCTGGAACACCGCGCCCGGCTTGCGCGGGAACGGGTCCAGCTCCAGGGCCAGGTGCTCGATGACATAGCCGGTGACGTCGATGGTCTCGTCCTCCAGCACGTCGGGCGGGTCGTCGCCTTCCGGATCCAGGCCCAGTTCGCCGCCGGTGTCCTCGTCCTGGGGCGCGTACTCGCTGTCGGCCGGCAGGACGTGGACGCTGAACCGCGACTCGACCGGCTCCTCGAACTCGTCGGCCGAGACGCCGCACACCTGGGTCACCCGGGCGCGGATCAGGCCCGACACCTCGGCGCCGTCCATCCAGGGACGCAGGAAGATCTGGGCGGTCAGGGATTCCACCGCGACCAGGCCCAGGGTCTTGGCGATCTCGCGGCGGGCGGCCTCGTCCAGCTCGAATCGCAGATCGACGCCGCCGCGGCTGACCCGGCCCAGGGAGACGGCGCTGGGCCAGGGATCGATCACGCCTTCGGCCATTGGGCCTCTCCTTGCAGCAGGGTCTCGAGCGGCTGGGCCGCCAGGCCGTCGCGCGCGGCGACCACATAGTCCGTCAGGCCGGCCAAGTCGCCCTCGCCGCGCTCCTCGAACGCCGTGCGGGCCAGGGCCGCGCTCAGCACCGAGCGGTCGGGCAAGGCGTTGGCGGCCTCGTCGAACGCCTTGATGCGCCCGTAGGCGGCGCCGACCAGCTTCTTCATCTTCTTGCCGACGGCGGTGTCGGACACGCCGATCTCGCGGAAGGCGTCGTCCAGGCCGCGCGTATAGGCGTTGAAGGTCTCCTGCGAGACCTCGGCCGCCGACTCGCCCTGGCCCTTCAGCCGCTCCAGCAGCAGGGCCACGTGCAGGGTGAACAGCTCGAACCGGCCTTCCATCGAGTCGTGGACGCCCATCCGGGCGTAGAACGCCGTCGAACGGGCCTGGGCCACCGCCGAGGCATAGAGTTTGCCCCCCGCCGCCTTGGCGGGCCTGGGTTTGAGCAGCCGGTCCAGAAACATCACTTCGCCTCGATTTCGCCGCGACACGGAACTAGTTAGCCGTTCGATCCACGCGGACCATTGAACTAAGCCCGCGCGGGCGATAGGTCAAAGTCAGCCTGCTCAAGGTTCCGGAGCCTCAATGTCTCGTCCTGCCGTTCTCGCCGCCGCCGTCATCGGCCTCGCCGTCGTCGCCGGAGGTTGCACGCCGATCACGAGCTATTCCGGATTCCAGGCCATCGAGGCCAAGCCCGCCGACATGAAGATCGGCGAGGACAGCAAGTCGACCGTGACGGAAAAGCTGGGTTCGCCCTCGGCCACGTCCACCTTCGACCAGAACGCCTGGTACTACATCTCGCAGACCACCGACCGCGTGGCCTTCTACAAGCCCCGCGTGATCAAGCGCGACGTCGTGGCGATCAAGTTCAATCCGGCCGACGAGAAGGTCGCCTCGATCGACACCTACACGCTGAAGGACGGCAAGGTCATCGCCTACAACGGCCATGAGACCCCGACCCGCGGCCGCGAGATGACGATCCTTGAACAGCTGCTGGGCAACGTCGGCCGCGGCGGCATGCTGCCGCAAGACGACGACACCCCCGGCAACCGTCCGCAGGACCGCCGCTAGGCCTTTCCCGGCGGAAGCTTCACCGTACGATGCGTTAAGCATAAGCGGCTGAAATCCCGCGACAATTTGTCTATCCGTCAACGGTTTCTAAACGACGACGGATACAATCTCCGGAAGTAGGGCTGCGGCAGCGTATCGTGGCGCTGCGACTTCCGGGGGGACGACTTGTGAGTGCGCCTGATCTGCGCCCGCTGACGGTGCTCATCATCGATGACAACGAGCCGATGCGCGAGATCATCGCCACGGTCCTGAAGTCGCTGGGCATCCGCAAGATCTTCGTGGCCAGCGACGGCGTCGAGGCGCTGAAGATCGTCACCGAGCGCGAGGTCGACATCATCTTCACCGACCTGATGATGCAGCCGGTCGACGGCCTGGCCTTCATCCGCTGGGTGCGCACCTCGCCGGCCAGCAGCAATCCCTATACGCCGATCATCATGGTCACCGGCCACGCCACCCGCGCCAGCCTGGACGAGGCCCGCATGGCCGGTGTCACCGAGTTCCTGGCCAAGCCCCTCACCGCCAAGGGCGTGCTGCACCGCCTCAACGAGGTGATCAACAACCCGCGCGACTTCGTGCGCACCGCCGCCTATTTCGGCCCCTGCCGCCGGCGCAAGATCGACTACGACTATCAGGGCGAGGAGCGGCGCGGCGCGGCCGAGACCGCCAAGGCCCAGGTGTTCGCCGACGCCCACGGCCAGGTCGCCGACGAGCCCATCCTCGATCCGGAAGACTGCTACTAGCCGACGTCCGGTCGGCGGTTCGTGGCGTCGGCGCTGTCCCGCGCCGCGCCCCCGCTACATGAACCGAACATAACGACGGCCTCCGGGAACGTTCAGCCAGGGTGGCGCTTTATGGCCTCCATCGGACGCGTCGGGCGCCCGACAGGACATCGTCGGAGTAACAACATGAAGCGTACTCTTCTCGCCCTGGCCGCCCTGGCCACCGTCGCCGCCGCCCCGCTGGCCGCCCAGGCCCAGCCCTGGCAGTCGATCAACCAGCGCCAGGCCAATCTGGACCACCGCATCGACGTGGGCGTCCGCAACGGCTCGCTGACCCGCTCGGAAGCCATGCGCCTGCGCGGCGAGTTCCGCTCGATCGCCCGCCTGGAAACCAGCTATCGTCGGTCGAACGGCCTGTCGATGCGCGAGCGCGCCGACCTGGACGCCCGCTTCGATCGCCTGAGCCGCCAGATCCAGGCCGAGCGTCACGACCGTCAGGACTATCGTCGTCACGGCTAAGGCCGGCGCCGATCCCCTGAACTGAAAACGCCCCGGAGGGAAACCTCCGGGGCGTCGTCACGTCAGGCTCTCGGGTTCGATCAGATCCCGTGGGCCAGGACCGCCAGCAGCAGCAGGGCCACGATGTTGGTGATCTTGATCATCGGGTTCACGGCGGGACCCGAGGTGTCCTTGTAGGGGTCGCCGACGGTGTCGCCGGTGACGGCCGCCTTGTGGGTGTCGCCGCCCTTCTTGTGCAGGACGCCGTCCTTGTCGGTGAAGCCTTCCTCGATCACCTTTTTGGCGTTGTCCCAGGCGCCGCCGCCGCTGGTCATCGAGATGGCGACGAACAGGCCGGTGACGATCACGCCCATCAGCATGGCGCCCAGCGCGGCGAACGCGTCGACCTTGCCGGCGATGGCCTGGATCACGAAGAACAGCACGATCGGCGAAACCACCGGCAGCAGCGACGGCACGATCATCTCGCGGATCGCCGCCTTGGTCAGGATGTCGACCGCTTTGCCGTACTCGGGCTTGACCTGATAGGTCATGATGCCCGGGTTCTCGCGGAACTGGCGGCGCACCTCGGCCACGACCGATTCCGCCGCCCGGCCCACCGCCGTCATCGACAAGCCGCCGAACAGGAAGGGCAGCAGCCCCCCGAACAGCAGGCCGACCACGACATAGGGGTTGGACAGGTCGAAGGTCACCGGGCCCATGCCGTCGAAGAAGCTGCCCGGCTCGGCGTGGGCCGAGAAGAACTTCAGGTCCTCGGTATAGGCGGCGAACAGCACCAGGGCGCCCAGGCCGGCCGAACCGATGGCGTAGCCCTTGGTCACGGCCTTGGTGGTGTTGCCCACGGCGTCCAGGGCGTCGGTGGTCACGCGGACCTCGGCCGGCAGGCCGGCCATCTCGGCGATGCCGCCGGCGTTGTCGGTGACGGGACCGAAGGCGTCCAGGGCGACGATGAAGCCGGCCAGGGACAGCATGGTCGTGGTGGCGATGGCGATGCCGAACAGGCCCGCCAGGTTATAGGTCACCACGATGCCGACGATGATGGTCAGGGCCGGCAGGGCCGTGGATTCCAGCGACATGGCCAGGCCCTGGATCACGTTGGTGCCGTGGCCCGAGACCGAGGCCTGGGCCACCGACTTCACCGGACGGAAGCCCGTGCCGGTGTAGTATTCGGTGATCACCACGATCAGGGCGGTGACGACCAGGCCCACAAGGCCGCAGTGGAACAGGCCGTTGGCGGTGTAGGTGCGCTCGCCGATGGTGATGGCGGCCGGGACCAGCTGGTGGATCACGTAGTAGACGGCGGGGATCGACAGCACGCCGGTCACGATCAGGCCCTGGTAGAGGGCGCCCATGATGTTCTGCTTCTTGCCCAGGCGCACGGCGAACGAGCCGATGATCGAGGTCACGATGCAGACCGCGCAGATGGCCAGCGGCAGCAGCATCATCGAGGTCACCGCTTCGGTGCCGCGGAAGAAGATCGCCGCCAGGACCATGGTGGCGACCGTGGTCACCGCGTAGGTCTCGAACAGGTCGGCGGCCATGCCGGCGCAGTCGCCGACGTTGTCGCCCACGTTGTCGGCGATGGTCGCGGCGTTGCGGGGGTCATCCTCGGGGATGCCGGCTTCCACCTTGCCCACCAGGTCGCCGCCCACGTCGGCGCCCTTGGTGAAGATGCCGCCGCCCAGACGGGCGAAGATCGAGATCAGGCTGGCGCCGAAGCCCAGCGAGACCAGGGAGTCGACCACCACGCGGTCGGTGCCCGCATGGCCCGTCTGCAGCAGCACGGCGAAATAGCCGGCCACGCCGATCAGGGCGAAGCCCGCCACCAGCATGCCGGTCACCGCGCCGGAGGTGAAGGCCATCGACAGGCCCTTGGCCAGGCTCTCGGACGAGGCCTGGGCGGTGCGGACGTTGGCGCGCACCGAGATCAACATGCCCGCGAAGCCCGCCGCGCCCGACAGGATCGCGCCCAGGGCGAAGCCGACCGGCTGCTCCCACGACTTGAAGAAGAAGCCCAGGAGGGCGATGACCACCACGCCGACGATGCCGATCGTCGTGTACTGGCGGTTCAGATAGGCCTGGGCCCCTTCCTGGATCGCCGCGGCGATCTCCTGCATCTTCGCATTGCCGGGCGAAGCCCGCATCAGAGACGCCGTCTGCACGGCGCCGTACAGCACCGCCAGCAGCCCGGCCCCTATGGCCACGTAAAGCCAAGAACTCATCGGTAAGTCGCCCTCTTTCGCGTTTCAAATCACGAGAGGGTTCGCCGCCTCGACAGGATTACGATCGAAGAGACCGCCCCCGGCCGCACGCGGCGGGCGGGCCTATGGCCTCATGCCCCCTCGATGCTCCCTTGATGGCGTCGTGCGACGCCAAGGGCAGGACAGTGCCAGTTGACCGGCGGGTGTCAACCGGTTGCGGGAACGGCGTTCACTTGAGCTTGCGGCCGCGCGGAGGCCGCCGGACGGCCCTTTGGCGCCCCGGGGCGGCTAGGGGACCAGGTTCGGGTCGCCGGCCGGCGCGGCGCTGGGCGCGGGCTTGGCCTGGGTCCCGGGCTTGGGCGGCGGCGGGACGAAGTTGCGCGGCGTCTGCTTGACCACCGTCACCAGGGCCACCTTGCCCGGCCCGATCAGGCTGTTGACCTGGCGCAGGACCGACGCCTTCAGACGGCCCTCGTCGAGGGCGACATAGCTGTCGGGGCGGACGAACGGCTTGGCGTGGGCCTCGCGGACGATGGCGTCGCGCAGCACCGGCTCCTTCTCGTCGAAGACCGTGGTCGGCACGCCGTCCTTGAGAGTGATGGTCATCTGCACGAAGACGTAGTTGACCAGCTTGCCGTTGGCGATGACCGGCAGGGCCATCGACTGCAGCTTGATCACCGGATCGGGCGCTTCCTCGCCCTCGCCTTCCTTGCCGCCCTTCTTCTCCTTCTTGGCCGAACGCGCGAAGGCCGGCGTCGCCAGCAGAGCCAGCGAGGCGGTCAGAAAGACGCGGCGGGAGGCGGCGATCGGGCGGGTCATGCCCTGCCCTTTAGCCAAGAAGGCTTGAGGTTTGGTTTCTCCCTCTCCCGTTGCGGAAGAAGGAAGATCAGCCGTGCAGCCAGCCCAGCCGTTCGGGGGTGATGTCCTTGCCCTTGAACAGGGCGCAGATCCCCTCGCCTTCCACGAACTCGCCGATGTCGCGCACGGGGACGCCGGCAGCCATGGCGGCGGCCTGGAAGGCGGCCACGTCGGTGGGGTCGACGGCGCAGACGATCTCGTAGTCGTCGCCGCCCGAGGCCAGCGACATCCGCGCCTCGCCGGCTTCCGGCTGGGCGCCCAGCCAGTGGCGGGCGCCGGGCGACAGCGGCAGACGGTCGAGATCGACGTTGACCCGCAGGCCGCTGGCCTTGGCCACATGGGCGGCGTCGGCCAGCAGGCCGTCGGAGACGTCGGCGGCGGCGCGGGCGTAGGCGCGCAGGGCGTCGCGGATGGCCAGGCGCGGCGGCGGCAGGCGATAGCGGCGCACCAGGCCGCCGTCGGGATCCTCGACCTCGCCCCAGTGGGCCAGCAAGCCCAGCCAGCCGTCGCCGATCGTGCCCGAGACCATCAGACGATCGCCGACCCGGGCGCCCTTGCGCAGCACCGCGTCGCCGCTGGGCACCCAGCCCAGGAAGGTGGCCGAGACCACCATCGGGCCCGAGGTGGTGACCGTGTCGCCGCCCAGCAGGCTGATGTCATAAAGCTGGCCATCCTCGGCCAGGCCGCGCGCGAAGGTCTCGCGGTCGGTCAGGGTGGTGCCCGAGGGCCAGCCCACCGCCAGGAAGTAGCCGTAGGGCACCGCGCCCTTGCCGGCCAGGTCGGACAGGTTGGTGCGCAGCAGCCGCTTGGCCACCACGTCCAGGTCCTCGCCGGCCAGGAAGTGCACGCCGGCCACCATGGCGTCCTTGGTGATCACCAGATCGTAGCCGGGGCGCGAGGGCAGCACGGCCGCGTCGTCCAGCAGGTTGAGCGCCGCCTGGTCGCCGCGGGTCAGTGGCCGCAGCAGGCGCTCGATCAGGCCGAATTCGTCGACGGGCGGCGCGGCGGCGGGCGTCGCGGCCTCGTCGAACCATGCGTCGTCRACCGCCGGCGCCTGCGCCGTCGGCTCGTCGAACCAATCGTCGTCAGCTTCTGGCGTCACGCGCGATGGCGTCCAGGGCGCCGTTGATGAAACCGGATTCCGGTCCCTCGAAGAACGATTTGGCGATCTCGACATATTCGTCGATCACGACTTCCTTGGGCACGTCGGGCCGATGCATCAGCTCGTAGGCCCCGGAGCGCAGCACCGCGCGGGCGGTGGCGTCCAGGCGCTCCAGCTTCCAGCCCGAGGCCAGGCGCTTGACGATGGCCTGGTCGACGGCGGCCTGGTGGGCGACGACGCCCTTGGCCAGTTCGGCGAAGAAGGTCTCGTCGGCCTGGGCCAGGCGGTCGCCGTCAGGGCCGTCGACGTCGCGGTCGAAGCGGTGCTCGGAGAACTCGCGCACCACGGCGTCGACGCCGACGCCCGAGACTTCCATCTGGTACAGGGCCTGGACGGCGGCCAGGCGGGCCACCGAACGCGGCTGGATGCGGTCGCCGCGGCTCATCGGCCTTGCCCCAGCAGCTGACGCTTCAAGCCCACGATTTCCAGGCATTGCTGGGCGGCCTTGCCGCCGCGATCGCCTTCCGAGGCGCGCGATCGGGTCCAGGCCTGGTCCTCCTCGTCGACATTGACCACGCCGTAGCCGATGGCCAGGCGCTTGCCGAACGACAGGTCGTTGAGGCCGCGGGCGGTCTCGTTGGCCATGATCTCGGAGTGGTAGGTCTCGCCCCGCATGATGACGCCCAGCGCCACGAACCCGTCATAGCGCACGCCGACGGGCCGGTGACCGGCCTCCTCGGCCAGGGCGATGGCGGCGGGGATCTGCATCGCCTCGGACACGGTGATCACGTCGTAATCGGCGCCCTGGGCGTCGATCGCCGCCGCCGCGCCTTGCAGCAAGGCGTCGGAAAGCCCCGAATAACGCCGGGCCTCCACGATCAGCAGGCGAATCTTGTCTTCCACCATAGTCCTTAGAATTCTCCTCGACGGGACCGCTCACTTCGCACCAAACGGCGCCGTCGCCAAATCCAATCGTAGCCCCTCGACGACGGGGTCGTCGAAAACCGAATCGTAGAATGCGCCTATAGCTCGTCTTCGGCGACGTCGCTGAGGCCTTCCTGCCCTAGAAACTTTGCGAAATCGCTAGTTTCCCGGAAATCGCGATAGACCGAGGCGTAGCGGACATAGGCGACGTCATCGAGCTGCTTGAGCGCCTTCATCACCATCTCGCCCACCGCCGACGACGGCAGCTCGGTCTCGCCCTGGCTTTCCAGCTGGCGGACGATGCCGTTGACCATCCGCTCGATCCGCTCGGAATCGACCGGACGCTTCTGCATGGCCAGCGAGATCGAGCGCACAAGCTTTTCGCGGTCGAACGGCGAGCGCCGGCCCGAGCGCTTGACGATGGTCAGTTCGCGCAGCTGCACCCGCTCGAAGGTGGTGAAGCGGCCCCCGCATTCGGGGCACAGCCGACGGCGGCGGATGGCCGCGCCGTCTTCCGACGGGCGGCTGTCCTTGACCTGGCTTTCCATGTGGCCGCAGAACGGGCAGCGCATGATCTAGGCCCTCCCGCCTGATGCAGGCCTATTAGTTGTAGATCGGGAACCGGGCCGTCAAGGCCAGGACTTCCTCGCGGACCTTGGCTTCGACCGCTTCATTGCCGGCGGGACCGTTGGCGGCCAGGCCGTTGACGACCTCGCCGATCAGCTGGCCCACGCGGGTGAACTCGGCCGTGCCGAAGCCGCGGGTGGTGCCCGCCGGCGTGCCCAGGCGGATGCCCGAGGTCACGGTGAACGGCGCGGTGTCGAACGGCACGCCGTTCTTGTTGCAGGTCATGTGGGCGCGCTCGAGGCTGTGCTCGGCGTCGCGGCCGGTCACGCCCTTGGGACGCAGGTCGACCAGCATCAGGTGGCTGTCGGTGCCGCCCGAGACGATGTTGACGCCCTGCCCCTGCAGCGCCTCGGCCAGGGCCTTGGCGTTGTCGATCACTTGTTGGGCGTAGGCCTTGAAGGCCGGCTGCAGCGCTTCGCCAAAAGCGACGGCCTTGGCGGCGATGACGTGCTCCAGCGGGCCGCCCTGCAGGCCGGGGAACACCGCCGAATTGACCTTCTTGATGATGGCCTCGTCGTTGGTCAGCACCATGCCGCCGCGCGGACCGCGCAGGGTCTTGTGGGTGGTGGTGGTGACCACGTGGGCGTGCGGGATCGGGCTGGGGAACACGCCGCCGGCCACCAGGCCCGCGAAGTGGGCCATGTCGACCATCAGATAGGCGCCGATCTCGTCGGCGATCTGGCGGAAGCGGGCGAAGTCGATGTGGCGGCTGTAGGCGCTGCCGCCGGCGATGATCAGCTTGGGCTTCTCGGCCTTGGCGATCTCCTCGACGGCGTCGTAGTCGATCAGCTGGTCCTGCTGGCGCACGGTGTAGGACACCGGCTTGAACCACTTGCCCGACTGGTTGGCGGGCGAGCCGTGGGTCAGGTGGCCGCCGGCGGCCAGGTCCATGCCCAGGAAGGTGTCGCCCGGCTGCAGCAGGGCCATGAACACCKACTGGTTGGCCTGCGAGCCCGAGTGCGGCTGGACGTTGGCGAAACCGGCGCCGAACAGGGCCTTGGCCCGCTCGATGGCGATGGTCTCGATCTCGTCGACATACTCGCAGCCGCCGTAATAGCGCTTGCCCGGATAGCCCTCGGCGTACTTGTTGGTCAGGATCGAGCCCTGGGCCTCCAGCACGGCGCGCGAGACGATGTTCTCGGACGCGATCAGCTCGATCTGGTTCTGCTGGCGGTTCAGCTCCAGGCCGATGCGGTCGAAGATGTCGCGGTCGGCGGCGGCCAGATCGGCGCCGAAGAAGGCGCCCTTGTCGGCGGTGATGTTGTTGGCCGGTGCGGTCATGGACGCTCTCCTGGGGCTGGGAGATTGGAAGAAAGGACTCGGGCGGAGTTCGGTCGCGCTCTCTTTACCGCCCTTCGCGCCGCGATCAATCCGGGAACCGCGCAGCGCACCGAAGCGTTGGTCAGACGCCGGCGCCAGGACCACCTGGCGCGCCGGGCGTTTCGGCGACTTTCAAGCAGATCGACAGACAGGGCGGAACGGGTATGGCGACGGCGTACGGCGAGGCGGCGACCAACGACGAGGACGTCGACATCCTGGGCCTCAGCGCCAGCATCGTGGCCGCCTATGTCGCCCAGAACACGGTGGCGCGCACCGCGATCCCAGAGCTGATCCGCTCGGTGCACGGCGCGCTGTCGGCCCTGGGCTCGCCCTCGTCCGAACCGACGGCCGAACGCGCCAAGCCGGCCGTGCCGGTCTCGCGCTCGGTGCAGCGCGACTACATCGTCTGTCTGGAAGACGGCAAGCGCCTGAAGATGCTCAAGCGCTACCTGCGCACCCACTACGACATGAGCCCCGAGGAGTATCGGCGCAAATGGTCGTTGCCGGGGGACTATCCGATGGTGGCCCCGGMCTATGCCGAGCGTCGGTCCGACTTCGCCAAGTCCATCGGACTGGGCAAGGGCAAGATGCGGGGGCGGTAGGTCCGTTCGGAATTCGAAGAAGAAGCGTTTCCTCTAGGCCGCGTGGCCGCCCATCCGGGCGACGTTGCAGTGGGCCCACAGCTTTTCCATCGCCACGACCAGCTTGCGCATCATGTCGTCGGTGTGGAACGGCGTGGGGGTGAAGCGCAGGCGCTCGGTGCCGCGCGGGACGGTGGGGTAGTTGATCGGCTGCACATAGACGCCGTGGTCGGCCAGCAGCATGTCGCTGATCATCTTGCAGTGCACGGGGTCGCCCACCAGCACCGGCACGATGTGGCTGTCGTTCTCCATCACCGGCAGGCCGGCGGCCTTGAACATCGCCTTCAGGGTCTTGGCTCGCTCCTGGTGGGCCTCGCGGACCTCCGGGTGCTGCTTGAGATACTTCACGCTGGCCAGGGCGCCGGCCGTCAGGGCGGGCGGCAGCGAGGTGGTGAAGATGAAGCCCGAGGCCACCAGGCGGATGGCGTCGACCACCACGGCGTCGCCGGTGATGTAGCCGCCCATCACACCGAACGCCTTGCCCAGGGTGCCTTCGATGATGTCGATCTGGTCCATCAGGCCGTCGCGCTCGGCCACGCCGCCGCCGCGCGGGCCGTACATGCCGACCGCATGGACCTCGTCCAGATAGGTCATGGCGCCGTACTTCTTGGCCAGGGCCACCGTACCCGCCATGTCGGCGATGTCGCCGTCCATCGAATAGACGCTCTCGAACGCGATCAGCTTGGGCGCGTCGGCCGGCGCGGCGATCAGCAGTTCCTCGAGGTGCGCCAGGTCGTTGTGGCGGAAGATGTGCCGCTCGCAGCCGCCGTTGCGGATGCCGGCGATCATCGAGGCGTGGTTCTGGGCGTCGGAGAAGATGATCAGGCCCGGCAGGATCTTCTGCAGCGCCGACAGGCTGGCCTCGTTCGAGACGTAGCCCGAGGTGAACAGCAGGGCCGCTTCCTTGCCATGCAGGTCGGCCAGCTCGGCCTCCAGCTCGACGTGGTGGTGGTTGGTGCCCGAGATGTTGCGCGTGCCGCCCGAGCCCGAGCCGTGGTTGTCGATCGCCGCGTGCATGGCGTCCAGCACCACCGGATTCTGGCCTTGGCCCAGATAGTCGTTCGAGCACCAGACCACGATCTCGCTCTCGCCGCCGTCCGGACGGGTCCAGGTGGCGCGCGGAAAGGCGCCGCGATGGCGCTTCACATCGGCGAACACCCGATAGCGGCCTTCTTCGCGGATCTGGTCGACAGCGGTCTGGAACGCGGCTTTGTAGTCCATGGTCACTTCACCCGACGGACTTTGACGAGTCCGATCGGTCCCTTCTCAAGGCTCGGCTTTTCGCACCAGCGACGCGCCCTGTCCACATAAGGGCGTATACCTACCGACAGATATTGACCGTCACAAATGACGCCAATCGACGCGTCGCCTTCGCGAACGGACAGCTCCGCTAGAGAGAACTCTCGCCAAGGCTGTGTCAATGAAGCTCGGCAATTTTTCCGCGCAGAAGTTGCAACACCGCCGAGAAGTCCTTACCGCCGAATCCGTTGCCGTCGAACAGCGCGTACAGCGCCTCGGCCTGGGCGCCCATCGGAGTGGAGGCGCCGGCCTTGGCGGCGGCCTCCTGGGCCAGCTTCAGGTCCTTCAGCATCATGGCCGTGGCGAAGCCGCCCTCGTAGCCGCGATCGGCCGGCGTCGAGGGCCCCACGCCCGGGACCGGGCAGTAGGTCGAGACCGACCAGCACTGGCCCGACGACTTGCTGGCGATCTCGAAGAACCGGTCGGCGGCCAGGCCCAGCTTCTCGGCCAGGGCGAAGGCCTCGCAGGTCCCCAGCATCGAGATGCCCAGCAGCATGTTGTTGCAGATCTTGGCCGCCTGCCCCGCCCCATGGTCGCCGGCGTGGATGGTCACCCGCGACATCGGCGCCAGGGCGGCCTCGACCTCACCGAAGTCGGCCGCGTCGCAGCCGACCATGAAGGCCAAGGTCCCGGCCTCGGCGGCCATGATCCCGCCGGAGACCGGCGCGTCGGCGAAGCGGAAGCCCGCCGCCCTCGCCTGCCCGGCCACGGCCCGGGCGCTGTCAACGTCGATGGTCGAGCAGTCGATCAGCAGGGCCGATTTCGGCGCATGGGCCAGGACCTGCTCGCCATAGACGCCGCGCACATGCGGCCCGGCGGGCAGCATGGTGATCACCACCTCGGCGTCCTTGACCGCCTCGGCCACCGAGCCCGCCGCGTGGCAGCCGGCCGCCACGGCCTTCTCCAGCGCCGCCGCCGACAGGTCGAAGGCGCGGACGTGATGCTGGGCCTTGGCCTGGTTGGCGGCCATGCCGCCGCCCATGTTGCCCAGGCCGATGAAGGCGATGCGGGTCATGCTGGTACTCCCTGCAAATGCGAACCGCGCCTCATGGGCGCGGCTCTTATCGTTGAACTCTACTGAGAGGCTGAAGCGCTTACCGCGCCCCGGCCGGCTTGCGGAACTTGTAGATGAACTGGTCGGTCTTGCCGCGGATCGACGGGTCGAAGACGCTGAGCTTGCGGGTGTCGGACGGGTCGCGCAGCACGCGACTTTCACCTTCGAAGATGAAGCCGGCGGCGGTGACCTCCTGCTTCACCGCCTCGGCGTCGATGCGGTGCAGGGTCTCGGTGTCGCGCAGGCCCGAGCCGGGTTCGGCCGAGTGGTCCAGCACCAGATAGACGCCGCCGGGCTTCAGCGACTTGAAGACCTGGCGGTTGACCACCGACAGGTCGGCCGGCCCCATGAACTTGTCGTGCATGTCGTGGTAGTTTTGGGCCGTGAACACCAGGTCCAGCTTCTCGGGCGCGCTGAAGTTCGGCAGGGTGTTGAGGATCACCGACACATTCTTGTAGGCCGGATCGGCGGCGATAGCCTTCACGGCCGGCTCGCGCTTGGCCAGCTTGGTCAGCTCGTCGGGCACATAGGCATAGACGTGGCCCTTGGGGCCGACGGCCTTGGACAGGATGCGGGTGAAGTAGCCGCCACCGGGGATCAGGTCGGCCACCTTGGCGCCCGGCTTGACGCCGGCGAACGACAGGGTCTGGCCCGGCAGGCGGTTCTCGTCGCGGACCATGTCGGCGGCCGGACGGTTCGGGTCGGACAGGGCTGCGGCGATGTTGGCCGGGACCGCGGCGGGCGCGTCGGCGGGCGGCGGCGGCGGCGGCGCCGACGGACCCATGGGAGTCGTGGCGCAGCCCGCGAGGGCGAGCACGGCGACGAGGCTGAGTAGCGGCTTACGCATGGTATTCCTTCCGACGACGTCTTCTTGATTGCCCTCAAGCTAGCGCAGCATTCACGCTACGTCAGCGGCGACCATTCCTGATCGCTGGGTAGAGGCGCGAAAATATCATCCAGCATGGCGTCGGTGACGTCTTCAAGCGTGGCCGGGTCCCAGCGGGGCGCATTGTCCTTGTCGATGATCACGGCCCGGACGCCCTCGACGAAATCGTGGCGGCGCACGACGCGCGAGCCGATCCGGTACTCCATGGCCATGTTGTCGGCGAAGTCGGTCATCGCCGCCCCGGCCTCCAGCTGGCGGAAGGCCACCTTCAGGGTCTGGGGCGACTTGGTCTTCATGACCGCCAACTGGGCCTTGCCCCAGTCGCTGCTGTCGGCCTCCAGGAACTCGAAGATCTGCTCGACGCTGTCGCCGACGAACAGGCGGTTGAGGTCCTGCTCGAAGCCG
The DNA here is from genome assembly GCF_056665975.1 of Caulobacter sp. 05T431. Lineage (NCBI taxonomy): Bacteria > Pseudomonadati > Pseudomonadota > Alphaproteobacteria > Caulobacterales > Caulobacteraceae > Caulobacter > Caulobacter sp. 05T431. The sequence continues at coordinate 250,977 of NZ_JBFTKU010000004.1, forward strand.
ACCAGCGAGGCCTTGCCGGCGTCGGCGCGGTACTTGCGCAGCGTCTCCTCGATGCGGCGCGGGTCGGCGACGATGGCCTTCTTCAGCCCCTCGACGGCGCCGAACTCGACGAAGTGGGTGGCGATGCCCAGGCGCAGGCAGTCCGCCCCCTTGATCCGCGCCCCGGTCAGGGCCAGCCACAGCCCCGCCTTGCCCGGCAGGCGCGGCAGGTACCAGCCGCCGCCGACGTCCGGGAACAGGCCGATGCCGGTCTCGGGCATGGCGAAGGTCGTGCGCTCGGTGGCGATCCGGAAGTGGGCCGGCATCGAGATCCCGACCCCGCCGCCCATCACCACCCCGTCGAGGACGGCGACCACCGGGGTGTCGTAAGTGAACAGCAGGTGGTTCAGCTGGTACTCGGTGTGGAAGAAGGCCCGCGCCTCGACGCCGTCGCCCGCGCCGCTGTGGGCCAGCATGCGGATGTCGCCGCCGGCGCAGAAGCCGCGCTCGCCCGCATGGTCGATCAGGACCATGTAGACCTCGGGATCGTCCTGCCAGTCCAGCAGGGCGGCGATCATCAGCTCGCACATGTTCTGGGTCAGGGCGTGCAGCGCCTGCGGCCGGTTCAGCGTGATGCGGCCGACGTTTTTCTCAACACGGACAAGGACTTCGGGGCGGTCGTTCATACTGTGTCCTTGACGCGCTCGGGGTCTTCGACGGGGGCGCAGGCGAGGCGCTCGATCGCGCCGCCGCTCAGGCGGAAGATGGCGTTCTGCGGGGTGTCCAGGGCGACGACCTCTTCGCGCGGCAGGCCCGCATAGGCGCCGCGCAGCATCCAGCCGGCGATGCCGTGGCTGACCACGATCAGCTTGCGCTCGGGCTCGGGCGCCTGCTCGGCCAGCCAGCCGGAGACGCGGCCCATGATGTCGTCATAGGTCTCGCCGCCCGGCGACCGGAACGCCCATTCCGGGTCGGACAGCAGGGCCGGGTTCTCGCGCTTGACCTCGTCGCGCAGGCGGTTGGACCAGTCGCCGACGCTGATCTCCATCAGGCGATCCTCGAATTCCACCGGCAGGCCCAGCCGCGCGCCGATGGCCTCGGCGGTGTGGCGGGCCCGGCGCAGCGGGCTGGCGACGATGCGCCAGTCGGCCGGCCGCTCGATCAGCGAGGCCAGCAGCGCGCCCATCGCCCCGGCCTGGGCGCGGCCCAGCGGCGTCAGGTCGGACTCGGTCTGACCCTGCATGCGGCCTTCGCGATTGTGGAACGTCTGGCCGTGGCGACAGAGATAGATCATCAGATTTCTTCCACCAGCGCTCGCAGCTTGTCGGCTGCGACCAGGTCGGTCGCGGCGTCACTCTCGAAGGCTTCGCTGGCGTCGATATAGCCCCTGAGCTCCCCGAGGAACGCCGCGATCTCTTCGGCCGGCTCCCGCTTTTGCAGCTTGCCGATCAGGTTACGCACGTAAGGCTCGTAGCTTTCCCGAACCGATGAGCGAACGAAAGGGTCCCAGTCGGCGGACAGGATCGCGTAGGCCGGCGTCCAGAGCGGATGGCTGCGCGTGCGAGCGTCAAACCGCGCTTTCCGTTCGGCGAGGTCTTCGGCGAGATAGTCCGGGCGGGACAGGCCGAGGTCGTCGTGCTCTTCGAACCAGTAGATGGGCTCGTCGCTGGTCAGGATCAGGGTCATCACCTTGTCGAGCGCCAGGATCAGCGCCTGGGCCGAGTCGACTCCGCCCGCGTGGGTCTGCTGGACGCGCCCGCCAGGCCAGGTCAGCTCGATCCGACAATCCCAGTCGCCTTCGGGATGCGGCTCAGGAACGAACCACCGGCACAGCAGCGGCTGAGGCTTCCCCTCGACGAGCACCTGGTACGTCCGCTCGCAGGCGACGCCGGGCGCCAAGGGAGCCTCCGGCTCCCTCACTGGCGGAACATCTCGCGGGCGATGATGACGCGCATGATCTCGTTGGTCCCTTCCAGGATCTGGTGCACCCGCAGGTCGCGGACGATGCGCTCCAGCGGGTAGTCCTGCAGGTAGCCGTAGCCGCCGTGCAGCTGCAAGGCGTCATTGGCCACCTGGAAGCCGGCGTCGGTGGCGAAGCGCTTGGCCATGGCGCACAGCTTGGTGGCCTGCGGGTCCTTGTTGTCCAGCGCGTGGGCGGCGCGGCGCACCATCAGGCGGGCGGCCTCCAACTCGGTGGCCATGTCGGCCAGCTTGAACTGCAGGGCCTGGAAGTCCTTCAGCGGCTTGCCGAACTGCTTGCGGCTCTCGAGATAGGCCTTGGCGGTGTCCAGCGCGAAGGCGGCGCCGCCCAGCGAGCACGAGGCGATGTTCAGCCGCCCGCCGTCCAGGCCCATCATGGCGAAGCGGAAGCCCTCGCCCTCCCCGCCGATGCGGTTGGCGACCGGCACGCGGCAGTCGTCGAAGTTCACCGCCGCCGTCGGCTGCGAATTCCAGCCCATCTTGCGTTCGTTGGCCCCGAAGCTGAGGCCCGGCGTCCCCTTCTCGACCACGAAGGCCGAGACGCCCTTGGCCCCGTCGCCGCCCGTGCGGGCCATGACCACATAGACGTCCGACACGCCGCCGCCCGAGATGAACGCCTTGCCTCCGTTCAGCACATAGTGGTCGCCGTCCAGCCGCGCGGTGGTGCGCATGGCCGCCGCGTCCGAACCCGAGCCCGGCTCGGTCAGGCAATAGCTGGCGATCAGCTCCATGGTCGTCAGGCGCGGCAGGTAGCGATTGCGCAGTTCGTCCGAACCGAACCGGTCGATCATCCACGAGGCCATGTTGTGGATCGTCAGATAGGCCGCGGTCGGCACGTCGCCGTAGCTCAGGGCCTCGAAGATGATCGAGGCGTCCAGACGCGACAGCCCGCTGCCGCCGACGTCGTCCTGGACGTAGATGCCGGCGAAACCCAGGGACGCAGCCTCGCGCAGCACATCAACCGGGAAGTGCTTCTTCTCGTCCCACTCGGCGGAATGCGGGGCAAGGCGTTCCGCCGCGAAGCCCGAGGCCATGTCCTGAATAGCGCGTTGATCGTCGTTGAGCGCGAAATCCATGCGCGAAATCCTCCCAAGCGGGGCAGAGTGATCCCCTCGCCTTCTTGGCGGCTGACGTGCCGCGCCCGGGCGACTGTGTCAATCATATCTCACTCGGTGACTTTGAATGACGCAGGGCGGGAAAAGCGGGAACCAAATGTCGCACTGCCCTTGAACCGGCGCGTCCTCCGTATAAATCGCGGTTATCGGAGGCGTCGTCTTTCTGTCATGCGTAAGTTCACTGCCGTTTTCGCCGCCCTCGCGGCGCTTGTCACCCTGTCGACCGCCCAGGCGGCCGACCTGGGCGTCTGGACGGGTCCCAAGGACAACGTCCGGGTCGCGATCAAGAGCTGCGGGTCCAGCACCTGCGGCACGGTGGTCTATGCCAGCCCCAAGGCCGAAGCCGACGCCCGCAAAAGCGGCCTGGACACCCTGGTCGGCCAGCAGCTGCTGCGCGACTTCGAACCCACCGGCCGCGGCAACATGCGCGGCAAGGTCTATGTGCCGACGCTGAAGGTCACCCTGACCGGCACCGCCGAGTTCGTCGACGCCCGCACCATGAAGGCCAAGGGCTGCGTCCTGGGCGGCCTGCTGTGCAAGTCGCAGACCTGGCATCGCATCGACGCCGTCACCGCCAAGAACGACGGCCCCGCCAGCTACGCGCCGTAAGCCCGGCTATTCCTGCTTCTTGAGGAAGGCGGTCAGGCCGGCGAAGTAGTTCGCCTGGTCGTCGTACAGCGCCATGTGGCTGCCGTTGGCCAGGTACAGGTACTGGCCCTTGGGCAGCTGCTTGGACATCTTCTCCATATAGGCCGGGTCCATGGTGTCGTACTTGGCCCCGATCACCAGGGTCGGCACGGTGATCTTCTTGAGGTCGTCGAACCGGTCCCACTTCTCCAACAGACCGCTGGCGCCCAGCTCGCTGGGGCCCTGGATCAGGGTGTAGAGCTCGCCGTTCAGCTGCGAGAAGGCGTAGGTCACCGGCTCGGGCCACTGGTCGGCGGGGCGGCGCAGGATGTGCTTCTCGTAGTGCATCGGGATCAGCGTGCCCATGTAGTCCGGGTCCGACGTCTTGCCCGCCGCCTCCAGCGCCTTGACCTTGGCCAGCTGGGCCTGGTCCATCTCGGGCATCAGCACCTTGTTGGCGTAGTCGTTATAGGCAGGGATCGAGGCCATCATGTTCGAGATGACCACGCACTTCAGATTGGCCTGATGCTTCAGCGCGTACTCGATCGCCAGCACCCCGCCCCAGCTGTGGCCCAGCACGCAGAAGTTCTCCGGACCCAGGTTCAGCGCCTTGCGCACCTGCTCCACCTCGTCGACGAAGCGGTCGATGGTCCACAGCTTGGTGTCGGCGGGCTTGTCCGAGCGGCCCGAGCCCAGTTGGTCGTAATAGATGTACTCGATGCCCTGGGCCGGGAAGTAGCTGTCGAAGGGCTCGAAATAGTCGTGGGTCGCGCCCGGGCCGCCGTGCAGCAGCAGCACCTTCAGCTTTGGGTTCGAACCGACCCGCTTGGTCCAGACCCGGAACTTGCCCGACGGGGTGTCGATGTCGACCATCTTCACCCCGCCCGACCAGGCGTCGGGCGCCTTGACGTCGTAGTAGCTGGCCGGCGGCGCCTGGCGCGCCAGGGCTCCCGTGGCGAAGAAGGATGTCGCGAAAAGGGAGGTCGCCAGGAACGCCATCGCCATCACAAGCCGCTTCATGGTCCGCCCCTTCGATTCAGCCCGGACGCGACCATTGGCGAGATCGCGGGCCTGGGCAAGCGCCCTTAAGCAACCAACCGCCTTGCCTCGCGCCGCCTCACGCGCGAAACCTCGCCCCATGACCACGCCTCCGCTCGCCCCCTACCCCGCCACCCGCCTGCGCCGCCTGCGCCAGGCCGACTGGACCCGCCGCCTGGTCCGCGAAACCACGCTGGAGCCGTCCGACCTGATCTGGTCGATGGTGGTGCACGAGGGCGAAGGCACGGTCCCGGTCGCCTCGATGCCGGGCGTCGAGCGCCTGTCGGTCAAGGAGGCCGCCAAGGCCGCCGTGCGGGCCCGCGAGCTGGGCATCCCGGCCATCGCCATCTTCCCGCACATCGACGGGTCGCGGAAGGACGCCGCCGGCTCGATCGCCTCCGACCCCGACGGCGTGATCCCCCGCGCGGTCAAGGCCATGAAGGACGCCGCGCCCGAAGTCGGCATCATGTGCGACGTGGCCCTGGACCCCTTCACCGACCACGGCCACGACGGCGTGGTCGAGGGCGGCCGCATTCTCAACGACCCGACCATCGAGCGCCTGATCGAACAGGGCCTGATGCAGGCCGAAGCCGGCGCCGACATCCTGGCCCCGTCCGACATGATGGACGGCCGCATCGGCAAGCTGCGCGCGGCGCTGGAGGGCGCCAACTTCCAGGACACGATGATCATGTCCTACGCCGCCAAGTACGCCTCGGCCTTCTATGGCCCCTACCGCGACGCCATCGGCTCGGCGAAGCTCAGCGCCGGCCAGGGCGACAAGAAGACCTACCAGATGGACCCGGCCAACACGGAAGAGGCCATCCGCGAGGTCGCCCTCGACATCGCCGAGGGCGCCGACATGGTCATGGTCAAGCCGGGCATGCCCTATCTCGACATCCTGCGCCGCCTGGTCGAGGAGTTCCGCATGCCCACCTACGCCTTCCAGGTCTCGGGCGAGTACGCGATGATCAAGGCCGCCGCCCAGAACGGCTGGATCGACCACGACCGCGCCGTGATGGAGAGCCTGACCGCCTTCAAGCGCGCCGGCGCCGCCGGGATCATCACCTATTTCGCGCCCTGGGCGGCGGAGAAGCTGGGCTGACACAACGGCCCAGCCGACCCAAGATCACGGCCTGGAGGGTCTTCATGAAGCGCCTGCTGCTCGCCGTCCTGATCTTGTTGGCCCCGCTGGCCGCTCAAGCCGAGCCGTCCGACTGGCCCACCGCCCCTCCGGCCGCAGAAGGACTGTCGGCCGACAAGCTCGACGCCATGTCGGCGGCGATCAAGGCCGGCGCGTTCCAGCAGATCACCAGCGTTCTGATCGCCCGCCACGGCAAGCTGGTGTTCGAGGCCTATTATGACGACGCCAAGAACGGCGGGGGCCCGGAGGCGCGGCGCAACACGCGCTCGGTGACCAAGACCGTGACCGCCATGCTGGCCGGCGCCGCCATCGATCGCGGCGCCCTGCCCGGCGTCTCGACGCCCATAAAACCCTACCTGAAGGATCGCCCGCCGGCCGCCAATCCCGACCCGCGCAAGGATCGCGTGACCGTCGAGGACCTGCTGACCATGAGCTCGATCGCCGAATGCGACGACGACAACGAATTCTCGCGCGGCAACGAAGAGCGGATGTACCTGATCGAGGACTGGGTCGGCTTCTATCTGGACCTGCCGGTGCGCGCCTTTCCCAGCTGGACGCCCAGGCCCGAGGCCTCGCCCTACGGCCGCAGCTTCAGCTACTGCACCGCCGGGGTCACCACCCTGGGCGCGGTTATCCAGTCGGCGGTCGGCAAACCCCTGCCCGCCTTCGCCGACACGGCGCTGTTCCAGCCGCTGGGCGTCGAGAAGCCCGAGTGGCAGCTGTCGCCGCTGGGCCTGGCCCAGGGCGGCGGCGGTCTGGGCCTGCGCAGCCGCGACCTGCTGAAGCTGGGCCAGCTCTACGCCAATGGCGGCCGGTGGAACGGACGTCAGGTGCTGCCCGCGACCTTCGTCGCCGCCGCCACGGCCCCGCACGCCCAGGCGCGAGACGACGCCGACTACGGCTATCTGATCTGGCTGCAGACCTTTCCGGGATCGGACGGCAAGGGCCACAAGGCCTGGGTGATGAGCGGCACGGGCGGCAACAAGGTGGTGGTCGTCCCCGACCTGGCGCTGGTGGCGGTGATCACCACGACGAACTTCAAGGTCCCCAGGCCGCACGCGATCTCGGAAAGACTGCTGACCGATCACATCCTGGCGGCCGTGACGCCCTGACTCGACTCGCCGCCGTCGCTAGGCTTGGGGCCATGACCCGCCCCAGCATCGACATCGTCACCGCCGTGATCCGCGACGAGGCCGGCCGCATGCTGGTGGTGCGCAAGCGCGGCACGGCGATCTTCATGAAGCCGGGCGGCAAGCGCGAGCCCGGCGAGGACGACCTGACCGCCCTGGCCCGCGAGCTGGACGAGGAGATCGGCTGCCGACTGATCGACGCCACGCTGCTGGGCGCCTTCGAGGCTCCCGCCGCCAACGAGCCCGGCTTCACCGTGCGCGCGGCGACCTATCTGGCCGGGGTCGAGGGCGAGATCGCCGCCCGAGCCGAGATCGAGGAACTGGCCTGGATCGATCCCGCCGCGCCGGGCGATATCGTGCTGGCCCCGCTGATGCGGGTGGTGCTGGCGCGGCTGGCCGTCTAGCGCGGCGCTCACACCTCTCGGCCATCATCATTCCTTCTACCCGCTCATCCCGGCGAATGCCGGGACCCAGATCCTAAAGCTGGGTGGCTGATTGGAATGGCTCAGCGCGCTTGGCGTCAGCCACGCAGCCATTCCATCTGGGTCCCGGCATTCGCCGGGATGAGCGGATCAAAAGCAATAATCCGGCGGCGAAACCGCGCTCCGCTAGTCTTCCAGCTCGTCCGGATCGCCCGCGGCGTCTTCGTCGGCGTCGTCCCGGGCGATCGTCTCCGACCTCGGCGGCGGCGGCGGATCGGCGGCGAAGAAGGCGCCCAGCAGCATCAGCATGCCCGCCACCGGGGCCAGCGACCGCTTGGACCTGCGCAGGGCCAGGATGGCCCAGACGCAAAGCAGGATCACGGCCGCGCCGAAGGCGATCAGGACAAGCGTGGCCTTCAGCGTTTCCATCCGTGGCATATGGCCCCGCTGAGGGCCGCCGCAAGCCGACGCCTCAGACCCGCTCGAACGCCTCGCGCAGTTGGCCGGCGCGCCGGCCTTCGGGCCGGATCATCAGGAACTTGCCGGCCCAGACGCCAGGGACCGACCACGTCCCCTCGATCTCGGTCGCGTCGTCGCTGAGCAGCCCGAAGTAGGAGACCGCGTGCGTCCAGCCGTTCGTGCCGTCGTAGGTCTTGGTGAAGTCGACGTCCTGGCCCCGGCGTGTCCCCAGCAGCGTGGCGTAGACCTCGACGTCGGCCCCGCCGTGCTCTTGGGCGATCTCGTGGATGGAGCCGCTCAGCCACGCGCCGCTTTCGAGCAGGGTCGCGGTGAAGCCGACGGGTGCCAAGGCTTGGGGATAGGAATAGAGCCCCTGCCAGATCCCCGTCAGATTGTTCGCGTCGCGGGTCATCGATCAACCTTGAGCCTTCGCGGCGCATAGGCCGCATCCAGGCCCGAGCCGTCAAGCTTGCGGGAGGCTCGCGCGAAACCGGGAACGGGCTTAGGGTGTTCCTAGTGTCGGCCCGAGGCCGCGTACGACGGCCCGGTCCGAACCTCAACGACAAGCGGAGGTGACGCATGGACGCCGATTTCAACGACACCGGAAAACCCGAACTGCTCGCCCACGAGCAGACCTATCACGGATTCAGCATCCTCCTGCGATGGTGCATGCTGGGCCTGGCCACCACCATCTCGACCCTGACCCTGTGGTTCGCCAGCCCGGCCGGCTTCTGGGGCGGCCTGATCATCGGGATCGTGGTGTTCGCGATCGGCTACGCCATCCTGGTCCGCCGCGAAGAGAAGCAGCCGCTGAGCCTGTGGGTCGAAGGGCGGTAACAGCGGGGACGCGCACTCACGACCTGGCGTCTGATGATTTCGCGCTGGGTTGAGTGTGAGTGCGTGTCCCCCAAGTCGTCCACTGAGTTGGGTGTCTAGTCCTGTTGCGCCGTGGGCGAAGGAGGGGACACGCACTCACACCACGGCCATTGATCGACCCGCAACACCTTGCCGTGAGTGCGTATCCCCGTCACCGCGGCGAACAAGTMGCTGATATCCCTGCGCTAAATCTTTATTCCCCGCAGGGTTTCCCGGCGGCCGCATAATCGTCCCACCTCGACGCGGGAAAGGGCGCATGGCCAGCGACCGATGCGGCGGCGGGGGCGATCGAGCGGGAAGCTCTGTCGGATCCGGTCCGCGTTCGGTAGGGGCCGGAACAACCTCATGTCTCTGGTGCCGGTCGGGCGTGGTCCACAGATA